>DRMV01000049.1 GCA_011322445.1 Chloroflexota bacterium
ACACCCACTCCAACCCCCCCCAGCCCCACGCCGACCAACACCCCCACACCGGTGCCCCCCACGGCCACACCCACACCGACCAACACGCCAACGCCTGCACCGCCAACCGACACCCCCACCCCCGTACCCCCAACCGACACCCCTACCCCCTGAGGAACGCCATGCCCATCGACCTTTCCGAATTCCTCCCCGAACTGCTGCGCCAGCCTGGCCTTTCGGGCACCGAAGCGCCCGTGCGCGATTTCCTCGCCGCGCGCTGGCAGCCCCTCGCCGACGACCTGCTGGTTTCCCCCATTGGCACCCTGACCGCGCTGCGCCGCGGCAGCGCGCCCGAACCTCGCCCTCGCGTGCTCTTCGCCGCGCATATGGATACCATCGGCATGATGGTGAGCAAGGTGGAAGGCGAATTCCTGCACATTGCGCCCATCGGCGGCCTCGACCCGCGCGTGCTCCCCGGCCAGGCCGTCACCGTGTTTACAGAAGGCGGCGCGCTGCCCGGCCTGTTGGTGGCCCCGCCCGACCGCCTGCTGCCCCCCGAAATGCGCGGCAAGCCGGTGCCCCTCACCCACCTGTTGGTGGATACCGGCCTGAATGCCCGTCAGGTGGCGCGGCGCGTGCGCGTCGGCGACCGCGTGGCCTTTGCCCAGCCGCCCGAAATGCTGGGCGAGGAAACCATCATGGGGCCAGGGCTGGACAATCGGGCGTCGGTGGCCGCATTCACTTTAGCGCTGGAAGCCATGCAAGGCCGCACGCCCGCGTGGGATGTGTACTTCTCCGCCACGGTGCAGGAAGAGGAAACCCTGGGCGGCGCGCAGACCATTGCCTACGAACTGCGCCCCGATGTGGCCGTGGCCGTGGATGTCAGTTTTGCCACCGGCCCCGGCGTGGGCGAGGCCAAAGGTTTCCCCCTGGGCGAGGGCATTTTGCTGGGCTTTGGCCCTAACATTCACCCCAAAGTGCACGCGGCCGTCAAGGCCGTGGCCGAGCGTCTGGAAATCCCCTACCATGTGGAATACCTGCCCACGCATTCCGGCACCGACGCGATGGCATTGCAAGTCGCGGCTGCGGGCGCGGCCAGCATGGTGGTCAGCATCCCGCTGCGCTACATGCACACGCCGGTGGAAATGGTGTCGCTGAAAGACATCCGCCGCGCCGCCCGCCTGCTGGCCGAGTTTGCCCTCAGCCTCGCGGGCGAAGCCGAAAACCTCACCACCTGGGAAGCATGAACGATGATCATACGCATGTGGCACGGGCGCGTGCCAACCGAAAAAGCCGCGGCCTATCGCGCTTTTCTCAACGCGCGGGCCATTCCCGATTACCAATCAGTGCCCGGCAACCTGGGCGTGTACATTCTGGAACGCCCCGAAGGCGATGTGACCCACTTCATCACCCTGACCTATTGGGAAAGCCTGGACGCCATTCGCGCCTTCGCCGGCGAAGATGTGGAAAAAGCGAAGTATTACCCTGAAGACAAGGACTATTTGCTGGAGTTCGAGCCGCGAGTGGTGCATTATGAGGTGGTGGGGCGGGCCTCGCACGAAGGATAGCGGAATGCCTAACAGGTTGATCAGCGGCGAATGGGAAGCAGCTTTTCTTCACCTTTTCCACCAGGCTGAGGCGGAATTTGTCATGGTTTCCCCTTTCCTCGGGCGTGAGCCGGTGGAAGCCCTCCGTGATGCACTCTGCCGACGGGAACAAGGTGAGCGAATTCGCGTCCGTTGCGTTGTGAACTGTTCCTCGGACCATTTGCTGGACGGGAGTGTAGATAGCGAGGCGATGGCGTTGCTGGCAAAAGATTGCCCGCAGGCCGATATTTTCCACCTCGGTGGTTTACACGCCAAAGTGTACATTGCTGACCAAAAGACGGCATTGATTACCTCAGCAAATTTCACATGGAGCGGTTGGCGACGCAATCGTGAAGTCGGGGTCTGGCTGGAAGAACCCAATATGGTGCGTGAAGCGTATCAGTGGGTAAGTGCCATTCAGGAAATCAGCACGCCCCTGGAACCTGGAAGAGGAAGATTTAAGCCGATTAGTTCGGCTAAGTGGAGGGTTGGCAAAACAGCGACGCCACACACTTTCCAAAGAACAAAAGGCCAGTGCGGCCTCAATACAAGAAGTTCTGATACGGGCACGTTTGCGCTCTCTACAGGCGGCACGGCCAACAGGGAAGAACATTAGGCCATTCCCATCTTCCACGAGCGAAAACCGCATTTTTGCCTCAACCATTTTGTACCTGTTGCAGACACAAGGGCCTTTAACGACTCGGGAGCTGCATCCGCTTATTCAGGCATTACACCCTGAGCTTTGTGATGATACAGTGGAGCGAATTATCAACGGTGTGCACTTTGGTAAACGTTGGAAGCACATGGTTCGTAACGCACAGCAGTACCTCAAACGCACAGGGCAAATTAATTATGACCCACACACGCGAAAGTGGGCTGTAGCTCAACTTCCGCAGAACGATTGACCAACCCTGTTGCAGTAATAGATAAAATTTCTTGCAGGAGGCCACCTTGTCCTTGTCTGACTTTCCCCCCTTCGGCGCGCGCCAAACTCGCCTGCTGCAACGCCTCACCGAGGCTGTGGCGGTTTCCAGCGATGAGGGCGCGGTGCGCAAAATCGTGCTGGAACACGTCCGCCCGCTGGCCGATGAGGTGCGCGTGGACGCCCTCGGCAACGTCCTCGCGAGCAAGCGCGGCACGGCTTCCCGCCGCCTGCGGGTGATGGTTGCCGCGCACATGGACGAAATCGGCTTCATGCTCACCCACGACGAGGGCAAAGGGCTCTTTCGCTTCGGGAAGGTGGGCGGCATTGACACACGCAACATTTTGGGCAAGGCGGTGTGGGTCGGCCCGGAACGCATCCCCGGCGTGATTGGCATGACGCCCATCCACCTCACCACGCGGGAAAGCCGCCAGCGCGTGCCCGAGCTGGACACGCTACGCATCGACGTCGGCCCGGAAAACGCGGGCAAGGTCAAACCCGGCATGCGCGCCACCTTCGCCACGCCGTTCACCCGCACCGGCGCGAGCATCCGCGCCAAAGCCCTCGACGATCGCTTCGGCGTGGCCTTGTTGATTGAACTGCTGCGCCACGCGCCGGAAAATATCGACCTGCTGGCCGCCTTCACCGTGCAAGAGGAAGTCGGTCTGCGCGGGGCCAAAGTGGCCGCCTTTGCCCTGGAGCCCGACCTCGCCTTTGCGCTGGATTGCACCCACGCCCTCGACCTGCCCACCGACGACGGCGAACCCAACACCCGCTACAACACCCGCTTAGGCCACGGGCCGGCCATTTACATCGCGGACCGCGCCACCCTCTCCGACCCGCGGCTGATTCAGCACCTGGTGGAAACCGCAGAGGCTGAAGGGCTGCCCTACCAGTTCCGGCAGGCAGGCGGCGGGGCAACCGATGCAGGCGTCATCCACAAACAACGCGGCGGCATTCCCACCGTGTCGGTTTCCACCCCCGCGCGCTACTTGCATTCCCCGGCTTCCATCGCCCGCATAGACGACTGGAAGCACACTTTCTACCTTGTGCTGGCCGCTTTGCGGCGGCTGACGCCGGAGGTGGTGCGTGGATAAAACTGCCGAGGCTCTTGACCTGTTGGCGTTGTCAGCCGTCTTCCACCGCTACCCCGAAATTTTGGCGGTGTACCTTTTTGGCTCTTACGCCGATGGGACGGCGCGCGCCGACAGCGACATCGACCTTGGCATCCTGCCGCGCACGCCCGACTTCCACAACCGCCTGCTGGATTTACTCACCGACCTCACCAAAGCAGGTTTTGACCGCGTGGACATCGTTTTCTTAGACCAGGCCGACCTTACCACGCGCTACGAGATCGTTCGCCGCAACACTTTGCTCTACGCCGCGCCCGATTTTCACCACGGTGATTACTTCTCGCGCACCCTGCGGGAGTATTGGGATTTTGAGCCTTACCTGCGCGTTGCCCGGGAAGCGTACAAGGAGAGATTGCTCCATGATGGTACGCCGTGAAGTTATTCGCAAGCGGCTTCAGCGACTGGAAGAATACCTTCGGGTGCTTGAGACGCTTGCGGGTTATTCGGAAGCCGAGTTTTTGGCCTCTCCTGAGCGCTATGGCAGTGCAGAGCGCTTCTTGCAGCTTGCCATTGAAGCCACAATAGACATTGGTAACCACATCATTGCCGACTTGCAACTGGGACAGGTAGAGGTTTCCCGCGATGTGGCTTATTTGCTCGCGGACGCCGGCAAAATATCCCCTGAATTGCGAGAAACATGGACTCGGATGATAGGTTTCCGCAACATTCTGGTGCATGATTATCTGGACATTGACCGCCGCATTGTGTACGAGGTGCTACAAAACCACCTTGACGATTTGCGCCTGCTTATGCAGACCTTTGCTACTTTCCTGTAACCTCTTTCACCAACCATTCGCGAGGTAACGATGAAACAACTTTTGCAACAACTTACCCAAATCCCCGGCCCTTCGGGCTACGAGCACCAGATCCGCGATGCCATCCGCGATTTAGTGGCCGATTTTGCCGACGAAATCACCACCGACGCCCTGGGCAACCTCATCGTGCGCAAGGGCGCCAAAGGCCAGGGCAAGCGCATTATGCTGGCCGCGCACATGGACGAAATCGGCGTGATGGTTTCCCACATCGACGAAAACGGCTTTGCCCGCTTCGCGCCCATCGGCGGCGTGCGCCCGGCGTATTGCCTCGGCGGACGCGTGCGCTTCCTCAATGGCCGCGTCGGCATCATCAACCAGGAAAAGACCGCCGACCCCGCCAAAACGCCTTCTCTCGACCAGATGTTCATTGACCTGGGCGACACCGGCCACGGCATCCAGGTGGGCGACGTCGCGGCTTTCGACCGCACGTTCGAAGATTTGGGCGCCTGTGTAGTTTCCAAAGCCCTGGATGACCGCGTGGGTGTGGCTGTGCTGATTCGCACACTGCAAAACCTGAAGAGCACGCCCCACGAGGTCTATTTCGTCTTCAGCGTTCAGGAAGAAGTGGGCGTGCGCGGTGCGACCACCGCGGCTTTCCACATTGCGCCCGATGTAGGCATTGCGGTGGACGTCACCGGCTGGGGCGACACGCCCAAAGTGCCGCCGATGGTGGATGTAAAACTGGGAGCGGGCCCGGCCATCAAAATCCGCGACGGCGGCATGCTGGCCGACCCGCGGGTAGTGCACTGGATGATTGCCGCCGCGGAAAAGGCCAAAATCCCCTACCAGCGGGAAGTGCTGCTTTCCGGCAGCACCGACGCACGCGCCATTCAACTCAGCCGCGCCGGTGTGCCCGCGGGCACGATCTCCATCCCCTGCCGCTATGTGCACAGCCCCTCGGAGATGATCGACGTGCGCGATGCGGAAAACGCCGCCGCGCTCCTGGTGGCGCTGCTAAGCGAGAAGGAAATCGCGCTGTAACCCTGTGCACCTTGCCTTCCCCTTTCCCGCAAACGGCGTGCTCTGCCACTTCAACACTCGCGCTTCCACCCACGGTGCGCCAAAACAGGGCCAAAACAACAACGGCGGCCTCGCGATGAGGCCGCCGTTTTCCCTTCCGAGTCGATGAACACCATCAATAGGTCATCTCGTCCTTGGCGCTGATGCGCTGGCGGAAGGTGTAATAAGTCCACCCCTGGTAAACCAGCACAATCGGCACCAACACCAGCGCCACCACCGTCATGATTTTCAACGTCGCCGGGCTGGCCGAAGCGTTGTAAATCGTCAGGTTATAGGCAGGGTCGGTGCTGGAAGGCATCACATTGGGGTAAAGCGCAGCGAAGAAGCCCGCCGTCACACCCAAGATGGTCACGCCGCCAGCCCAGAAGGCCTTGAGCATGTCGCCTTTCTTGAGGAAGTAACCATCGAGCAACAGCGCAACCACTGCGATGCCCAGGAAGACCAGCGACAGCGTCAGATACTGGGCTTTGGAAAGCACTTCAGGGTAAGAGTAGAGCAAGAACAGCACGGCCACCACCAGCGTTGCCACCCACATGCGGTTGGCAATGCGCGCGGCCTGCTTTTCCAGCCCGTTGGTGAGTTTCAGCGCCAGGTAAGTTGCACCGTGCATCAAGAAGAGCACCACGAAGGTAATGCCGCCCAGCAGGGCATAGGGGTTGAGCAGGTTGAAAAACCCACCAGTGTAGTGCATGTTGGCGTCAATCGGCACACCACGCACAATGTTGGCAATGGCCACACCCCACAGCAGGGCAGGGAGCAGGCTGCCAATCCAGATCAACCAGTCCCACGTGCTGCGCCAGCTTTCGCTTTCCTCTTTACTGCGGAACTCGAAGCCCACACCACGGAAAATCAGCGCCAGCAGCATCAGCACGAGGGGAATATAGAACCCGCTGAAGAGCGTCGCGTACCACTGCGGGAAGGAGGCAAACAGCGCCCCACCAGCGGTAATCATCCACACTTCGTTGCCGTCCCAGAAGGGGCCAATCGTATTGAGGATGGCCCGGCGTTCCTCATCGCGCTTGCCGAGGAAGGGGAGCAACATCCCCACGCCGTAGTCGAAGCCTTCCAGGAAGAAGAAGCCAATAAACAGCACGGTAATCAAAATAAACCAAAGGGTCTTGAGATCCATGGCTAAACCTCCTAAGAAACGGAGCCGCGTGGCTTAGTCGGCCGCCGCGGGAGTTTGGGCCGGCGCAGCGTGCAGGTGCTTCACCACCAGTTTGACCCCTACATAGGTGAGCACGATATACACCACGCCCAGGCTCAACAGCGAAAAGAGCACTTCGCCACCGCTCACGACCGAGGCGGGCGACACACCATCTTTCGTCCTCAGCAAGCCGTATACCACCCACGGCTGGCGGCCAATTTCGGCCATCATCCACCCCGTCGTCGAGGCGAGGTAAGGCAACAAAATCGACCACACCATGACCTTGGCAAACCACGGCTTCTCAGCCATCGAAATGCCCTTGATGTTCAAATACCACAGGTAGAGCAACAGCAACAGCATCAAGCCCCCAGAATACACCATCAAGCGGAACGACCAATAAGTCACACCCACCGGCGGGATGTAATCGCCGGGGCCGTATTTGGCTTCCATCTTCTTTTGCACTTCGTCAATGCCTTCGACCTTGCTGTGGAAGTCCCCATACGAAAGGTAGCTCAAGAAAGCAGGAATGCGGATATCAAGGTGGTTGGTCTGCGTCTTTTCGTCAGGAATGGCGAAAAACGAGAAGTGCGCCGGCTGTTCGGAATGCCAGAGCGCCTCCGCGGCGGCCATCTTGGAAGGCTGCTCCCGCACGAGGAACTGCCCCTGGAAGTGCCCCACGGTCATCACCAGAATGACGCCGATGAGGCCGTAGATCGTCGCCCAGCGCACCGAGAGGTCCAGCATGGCTTTGTCGCCGCGCTTGATGAGGTAAAGGTAAGCGCTCAAGCCAATGACCACAAAAGCCGCCGTGGTCATGCCGGCAAAGAACACATGCGGGAACTGGTAGAGCACATTGGTGTTCGTCGCCACCTCGGCAAAATTCTTCATGATCACGCCGTGCTCCCCCATCGTGTAACCGGTCGGGCGCTGCATGAACGAATTGGCGATCAAAATCCAAATTGCAGAGAGGTTCGAGCCAATGGCCGTCAACCACAGCACCGTGGCATGCACCTTCGGCGAGAGCTTGTCCCACCCGAAAATCCACACACCGATGAAAGTAGATTCCAGGTAGAAAGCCAGCAAGGCTTCCACAGCCAACGGCGCGCCGAAGATGTCGCCCATGAAGCGGGCGTACTCCGACCAGTTCAGGCCAAACTGGAATTCCTGAACAATGCCGGAAACCACGCCCAGGGCAAAGTTAATCAGAAACACCTTGCCCCAAAACTTCACGGCATCCCGGTACACCTCTTTCCCCGTCCGCACGTAGGCGGTTTCCATAATCGCCAGCAGAATGGAAATGCCCAACGTCAACGGTACGAAGAAGAAGTGAATGATGGTGAGGATGGCAAACTGCCACCGAGCCAAAGCAAGTGGGTTCATCTGAAACCTCCTAACGATGCCAGGATGTGGGCGCCACCACACGCCCAAAAGAGAGATAGAAGGTGCTCCTCACACAAACGGCGTCCGTGTGGCCCGCACGGCCAACGCCGAACCACCCTACTCCAACAACGCGGCAACCCGCTGAGGGACCCCCTGGCTCTCGCGCGCCAGCTGAGCGATGCTCACACCGCCCAGTTCTTTCCGAATCAACGCGCGCAAACGCGCCCAGCGCTTTCGCACCGGGCAATCCTCACTCAACGGGCAAAAGTCGGGGTCATCAATACACGGCGAAATTTCTACAGGCTCTTCACATGCTTCGACCACATCCAGCAGGCTGATTTCCTCAGCCGGCTTCGCCAACCACACGCCCCCCTTGCTGCCCCGCCGTGAGACAATCAGCCCGGCATGGGTCAGGTCTGCCACAATCCGCTTGACAAACGGCAAGGGGATAAGCATCTCATCTACCACTTCCTGAACCACTCGCGGGCCTTCATCCTGATGCATGGCTAAACTAATCAACACCCGTACAGCATAATCAGTTCGTCGGCTAATGCGTAACATAATTGTAGGTATCCTTTCCTCAAAGTAGCCTCAAACGGGCAATCTCATCCGGCCTTAATGTTACCACAGATGTAAACTTCTCGCCAGTAGGGAACCCCCATTTTTCCAAAATTCCTCCTCTCTCGCACCACCCTTCCCCTTGGTATAATGCATTCCCGTCCAAAATTTCCCCAAGCCGGTGCCTTATGCGAGCATTCAAAATTTTTGCCCTTCTTTTCGCCACGCTGGCCCTGGTCGCCGCAGGCTGCACAACCCGCCCCGCTCCCCAGGCCACGCCCACGGCCACCAGCCTCGCCACACCCACAGCCACTCCCACACCCGCCGCCCCTCCCACCCATTTACGGGTGTGGTTGCCGCCATCCCTGGCGCCCGATGCTTCCCCCCACGCTGCCGACCTGCTGAACACGCGCCTGCAGGCCTTTGCCGCTGCGCACAACATCACCATCGAAGTGCGCGTCAAGCCCCTCAATGGTCCGGCAGCCATGCTCACCACCCTCAACGCCACCCGCACCGTCGCCCCCGACGCCGTACCCGACATCGTGCTCATGCCGCGCACCCTCCTGGAAGCCGCAGCCGTCAAAGGGCTGGCCTTCCCCCTGCCCGAAGCCGCGTTCACCACCCCCCTCAGCGCCGACGATTGGTTCCCCTACGCCCAGCACCTCGCCACCCTGCAAGGCGTGACCTACGGCGTTCCCTTCGCTGGCGATGCCTTTGGCCTGGTCTACCACCCCAAAGCCTTCCCCGAGCCCCCAAAAACATGGGAAGCCTGGTTACAAGCCCCTCAAGCGTGGGTGCTCCCCCTGGGTGACCCCCAGGCCTACGCTCTGCTGGCGCTCTATCGCGCGGCAGGCGGCGCGTGGGAAGACAAGACCGGCCGCCCCTCTCTTGACAAAGACACCTTGGCCGCCGTGCTCACACTGTTACAGGAAGCCCAGAGCAAACACCTCTTGAGCAATGCCCTGCTGGAAATCACCGACGACCACATGCTCTGGGCGCGTTATCAAGGGGAGGCCCAGGCCCTGCTACTGACCCGCATCTCACACCTGTTGCCAGGGCCCGACCCGCGGCGCATGGCCCCCATCCCCGCGGGGGAAAACGGCAAACCTGTGGCTTTCAGCGATGGCCTGCTCTGGGCACTGACCACCCCCGACCCCAACCGCCAAACCCTCGCCGTGGCGCTGCTCGCCGACCTGGGCACGCCCGATTTCGTCGCCCAGTGGACGGAAGCCGCCGGCTACCTGCCGCCGCGGCAGTCTGCGCTGGAAAAATGGGAAAACCCGGAGCATCGCGCCCTCGTCAAAGGCATCCTCCCCGTGCTGCAACCCGCACCGCCGCCGGAAGTGTTGACCGTGCTGGGGCCGCTGGTGCACCAGGCCGCCGCTCAGGTGCTGACCGGCAAACAGTCCCCCGCCTCGGCTGCCCAATGGGCCGTGAGCACGCTGAACGGGCAGGGCGGCGGGTAAGCCACGCTTTGCACGGAGGTGAAAGATGCCTGCCTGGCTTGAACCTATTCTCTCCATTATCACCATCACCGCTGCGTTCTTCCTGATAGCATGGTTTGTTGCCCGTGACACCCTTTCTCGCGGGGCGCGGATTGTAGGCTGGGCCAGCGTGACGATTGCAGCCGCGAGTTTTCTTTGGTCGTTGTGGGTGGAAAGCCTTGCCCCTTACCTTCACAAAGGGCACATGAACGCCGCTATCCTCACGGTGGCTCAGGTGCTCGTGGCGTTGCTGGCGTTGGCGTTCACGGTGGCAGGGGCGGTGAAGTTCCTGCGGGCATGGGCCAGCATGGGATGGGTTGTGAAGCATGGAGCGCAGCATTTTCTGAAAAACTCCCCCGAATTTCAGAAAATCCGAGAAACGCCCACCGCAGCCGAACGCTGGCGGATGGCCTTTGCACTCATCGGGCGGCTGCTGGCGCTGCCGGGCCTGTGGTGGGTGCCCACAGGCGTAGGCGTGATGGTGCTGGGTTTTCAGTACCTGGACCCGGAATTTGCGCCCGACCCGCAGGTGGTCAACGTCGGGATTGGCTTTCTTGCTGTGGGGTTGGTGCTGCTGGTGTGGCGGCTGCTGGTCCCCGAAACGACCTCTGCGAACTGAACTAAAATTCGTAACTGTTCAGCCTCGGCAAGGAGAAACCGCAGATTTCGCAGATTCCGCAGGAAAAAATCCACCGATCTCACAGATTGAGGTTGAGAAACGCCGCCCGTTTCTGTCCCTTGGCGCCCTTGGCGTCACCTCTTTGCGCCTTGGCGTTAACTTCTTGGCGCCCTTGGCGTTAAAACTCAAACAACCGGGGGCGATATTGCAGCGCCTCGGCAATGTGCTGGGGCAGGATGGCTTCGCTGGCTTCCAGATCGGCAATGGTGCGAGCAACCTTGAGCACACGGTGGTACCCCCGCGCCGAAAGCGCCATTTGCTGCATGGCGTGTTTGAGCAGGTTTTGCCCGGTTTCGTCCACCCGGCAAAAGCGGCGGATTTCCGCGGGGCCCATATCGGCGTTGCTTTGCTTGCCCACGGAAGCCAGCCGCTGCCGTTGCCGCGCGCGGGCGGCTTCCACCCGCTGCTGGATGGCTTCCGAAGGCTCGCCGCGGCGGTCGGCGCTCAGTTTTTCGTAATCCACCCGCGGTACCTCAATGTGAATGTCAATGCGGTCGAGCAGCGGCCCCGAAATGCGCTTGCGGTAGCGGGCGATTTCCCCCGTGGAGCAGGTGCAAGCGCGCACCGGGTCGCCGTAGTAGCCGCACGGGCAGGGGTTCATGGCCGCGACCAGCATGAAGTTGGCGGGAAAGGTGAGGGTGCCCTGGGCGCGGCTGATGGTCACGATGTGGTCCTCCAGGGGCTGGCGGAGCACTTCCAGCACCCGGCGGTCGAATTCCGGCAGTTCGTCGAGGAAGAGCACGCCGCGGTGGGCTAAGGAAACCTCGCCCGGGTGGGGAATGTTGCCGCCGCCCACCAACCCGGCGTGGGAAATGGTGTGGTGGGGGGCGCGGAATGGCCGCTGGGTGACCAGGGGCGTTTCGGCGGGCAGCAGGTCGGCGACGGAGTAGATGCGGGTGACATCCAGCGCCTCGTCAATGGTCAGGCGGGGCAAAATGCCGGGGAGCGCACGCGCCAGCAGGGTTTTGCCGGACCCCGGCGGCCCCATCATCAGCAGGTTGTGCCCGCCCGCGGCGGCGACTTCCAGCGCCCGCTTGGCGTGTTCCTGCCCCTTGATTTCGCTGAAATCCACCAGCCCCTGCGCGGGCGGCAGGTCGGTGAGGTGGATGGGCGGCTGAGGGGCGATGGGCTGGCCACCGGTAAGGTGATCTACCAGCGCGGCGAGGGACGCCACGGGGAAAACTTCGATTTCGGGGATGAGCGCGGCCTCGGCGGCATCGGCCGCGGGCACGAACAGCCGCCGGAAGCCGTGTTCGCGCGCCGCGGCGGCAATGGGCAGTACCCCACGGACGTGCCGCACCGTGCCCTCCAGCGAGAGTTCGCCGACCACGAGGGCATCGTCCAACGCGCCGGGCGGCAGGTGGCCGTCGGCGGCCAACACGCCGAGGGCGATGGGCAGGTCGTACATCGTGCCCACCTTGCGCACCGAAGCAGGGGCCAGGTTGATGGTCAGGCGGCGGCGCGGCATGGCAAAGCCGCTGTTGCGCAGCGCAGCCTGTACCCGCTCGCGGCTTTCCTGCACCGCGGCGTCGGGCAGCCCCACGATGACCATCGCGGGCATCCCGCGGGCGGTGTCCACTTCAACTTCCACAATGACGCCGTCTAACCCCACGACGGCACAGGAAAAGATGCGGGAGAGCATGGGAGGAATAAGGGAATGAGGAGTTTAAGGAATTAGGGATGCGGGATTAGGGCGGGGTTTCCTCATGCGATTTCCACTGCCTCATCCAAAATTCTCTTTCCGATACGGGGCTTCAAGGCACTTTGCATGACCAAATCCACTTTGACGCCTAAGGCGTCGGAAATCTCGTATTCCATCGCCATGAATTGAAGCAGCGAGGGCGGTTGGTCAAATGTAACCAGTAAATCCAGATCGCTAAGGCGGTCGGCTTCACCGCGCACGTAGGAGCCGAAAACCGCCAATGATTGGACGTGATATTGCTCACGCAACTGCGGGAGCATTTCGCGAAGCCGCGCTCGAATTTCAGTAAGGGTCAAGGATTGTTGCCGTTGCTCGCTCATATTTCCATTATACAGGAAACCCTGCATTGTGCTGCCCTTTACTGCTCCCCTTTCCACCCCTCCATCTCATCCCAATTCTTCCCCACCTTCGCATCTGTCACTAACGGCACGGCGAGGCGGTAGGCGTTCCCCATTTCGCTTTGCACCGCGCGGGCGACGTCGCTCAGGGCGTCCTCCGGCACTTCCAGCATCAGTTCGTCATGCACCTGCAGCAGCATTTTGGCGGGCAGGCCGTCACGCTTCAGCCGCTCGGCCACCCGCAGCATGGCCAGTTTCATGATGTCCGCCGCGGTGCCCTGGATGGGCGCGTTGATGGCTTCCCGCTCGGCACGCAGGCGGGCGTTGCGGTTGGCCGGCTTTTGCAATTCGGGGAAGTAGCGCCGCCGCCCTAACAGCGTTTCCACATAGCCCTGTTCAGCGGCTTTGCGGCGGGTTTCTTCAATGTAGCGCTTTACGCCGGGGAAGCGCTTGAAGTAGGCTTCCACGAAGTTTTCGGCTTCGGCTAAGGTGAGGTCGGTGGTGCGGGTGAGACCGAAGGGGCTCATGCCGTAAATCAGGCCAAAGTTGATGGCCTTGGCGTGGCGGCGCATCTGCGGGGTGACGGCTTCCAGCGGCACGCCGTAGATGGCCGCCGCGGTCGCAGCGTGGATGTCTTGCCCGGCCTGGAAGGCGGCAATCATGGCCTCGTCGCCCGAAATGTGTGCCACGATGCGCAGTTCCACCTGGGAATAGTCCACCGAAAGCAGCAGGTGACCTTCGGGTGCGACGAAAGCCCGCCGCACCCGCCGCCCCACCGGCGTGCGCACGGGGATGTTCTGCAGGTTGGGGTCGGAAGACGCAATCCGCCCGGTGACGGTGCCGGTCTGGTTGTAGGAGGTGTGCACCCGTCCGGTTTCAGGGTTGACCTGCTGGGGCAAGGCGTCCACATAGGTGGATTTGATTTTCGCCAGTTCGCGGTGTTCCAGCACCCAATCCACCACCGGGTGCTGGCCGCGCAGGGCTTCCAGCACGCTGGCCGAGGTGGAATAGTGGCCGCTCTTGGTCTTGCGGGTGCGGTCGGGCGGCTCCAGCCCCAGAGTTTCAAACAAAATTTTGGAAAGTTGCTGGGTGGAGTTGATGTTGAAACGCTGCCCCACGGCCTGGTAAATTTTCTCTTCCAGCGCGTGCAACTGGTCGGCGAGTTCCTGCGACATGCGGGCGAGGAAATCGGTATCCACCAGAATGCCGTTCATCTCCATGCGCGCCAGCACGGGCACTAAGGGCATCTCAATTTCCCGGAACAGCCGCCAGCCGTTGCGCTCGCGGACGTCGGCTTCCAGCAGGGGCATCAGGCGCAGGGTCATCACCGCATCGGCGGCGGCGTAGGGCGCGGCCTTTGCCACCGGCACCTCGGCCATGCTGATTTGCTTCTTGCCTTTGCCGATGAGTTCGCTGATGTCGGTCATTTCCACACCGAGGCGCGTCCAGGCCAGGTTTTTCAGCCCCAAATTGTGGGAAGCCGGGTCGCGCACCCACTCGGCAATCATGGTGTCGAAGGCGGGCGTGCTCATGGGCAGGCCGTGGCGTGCCAGAATCACCAGGTCGTATTTGATGTTGTGCCCCACCTTCGCCACCTGCGGGTCGGCCAGGAAGGGGGCGAGGGCGGCGCGCACGGTTTCCCACGGCAGTTGGGCTTCGCCGGTGCGGTGGCCGATGGGAATGTAGAAACCTTCGCCCTCATCCACCGCGAGGGAAACGCCCACCAGGTCGGCGCGCATTTTGTCGGTGGCGGTGGTTTCGGTGTCGATGGCAATGGTGCGGGCGGCCTTCAGGCGGCGGGTGAGGGCTTGCAATGCTTCCGGGGAAGCCACCACGGTGGTGCGGAAGCCCAAATCGGGCGCGAGGGAAACCGGCGAAGGCGTGCCCGCGGCGGCCTGCCCGCCGAAGAGGGGAAGTTGCTGGGGTTCGGCGCTTTCCCCGCTCGCGGCCTGCTGCCATTCCCGCAGGCGTTTGAGCAGCGAGCGGAATTCCAGTTCGCGGAACAGGGCTTCCACCCCGCCTACCGCGTCGGGACGCGGCACGGCCTGCGCCAGATCCACCTGCACGTTCAGGTCGGTGCGGATGCGCGCCAGGTCGCGGCTCAGGTAGGCGTTGTCGCGGTCGGCTTCCAGTTTGCGGCGGATGCCGGGGGAAAGTTCGTCCAGGTGGGCGTAGATGCCGTCCAGGGTGTCGTATTTTTGCAGCAGTTTGGCCGCGGTCTTCTCGCCGATGCCGCGCACGCCGGGGATGTTGTCGGATTTGTCGCCCACCAGTGCCTTGAAATCCACAATCTGGTCGGGGCGCACGCCGTATTTGGCTTTCACCTTTTCGGGGGTGTAGTCGGTGCTGTCGGAAAGTTGGCGGCCAGGGAGGGAAACGATGATGCGGTCGTCGACCAGTTGCAGCAGGTCACGGTCGCCGGTAACGATTTTCACCCCCATGCCCTCGTTTTTGGCGAGACGTTTGGCCGCGCTGCCCAGCACATCGTCGGCTTCGTAGCCTTCCATTTCGAGGCGGGGAAAGCCAAAGGCGTCCACCAGTTGGCGGATGCGCGCCATCTGGGGCACCAGGTCTTCGGGCATTTTAGCGCGGGTGGCCTTGTATTCGGGGTAGATGTCGTCGCGGAAGGTGCGGCCGACATCGAAGGCCACGGCGAGGTAGTCGGGGCGGTCGGCTTCCAGCAAACGCAGCAGGATGCTGGCGAAGCCGTACACCGCGGCGGTGGGTTCGCCGGCGGACGTGCGCCAGCGGTCGCCGCCGGTGCCGCCCGCGGTGAGAGCAAAGTAGGCACGGTAGGCCAGGGCGTGGCCGTCGAGGAGGTAAATGGTGGGGGGCATAAGCGTCAGGAATTGCGAGTTAGGGAATTAGGAATGGCGGACGGGGCAGAAGTCAGGAAGTTAGGGGAAGTTAGGGAGTTAAGCCCTGGTGGCGGCGGGCGGCAGCGATGAAGGCCGCGATCGTATCGGCGGGGATGGGACGGTTTTGGCTCAGCAGCAGGTAGCCGGGGGCCCAAAAATCGCCGCTGATGTTGAGTTCGGCCAGGCGGGGGTAGGTCGCGAAAATGCGGCGGGAGGTTTCCCTGCGCACGGTGCGCAGCACTTCGGCAGGGGAGGTTTCGGGCGGGGTTTGCGCTATCCACTGCAGGTGATCGGCGCGCACAGCCAGATGCACCAACCGCCATCCCATCGCGGTAGCAATTTGCGGTAACCACTGACTCAGGTCACGCGCGAGGTCGCCGGCCAAGTGGTGCTGCGGAAAGCGGGGAATGAGCACGCAGGCATAGGCCACCGCAGCGTGAATGGGCAAAGCGGCTGGCAGGGTGGCTTCCGGCGGATCGGAAGGCTGCGGCTGCAAAGGCGACGAAGCAGCAGGGAGGGGGGCTTCAGCCACTTCCACCCCGGGCGTCACAGGGGCCACAGCATCCTGAGGAGCAGGCGGCGCAGCGGGCGGCGGCGGTGTTGGCGGCTCTGGCGGGGGCACCTCATCGAAGAGCGGCTCGTAGGCTTCGGGCGGCAAGTCGCCCCCCACCGCTTCAGCCGGGGCCGATTCGGCAGCCGGGACCACTGTGCTTTCCGCGGGCGGCGCAGCCACCAGAGGCTCATCAGGCAACGGCAGTGCATCTTCCGGCAGGGGGAGCGGTTCAAGGGGGCGCGCGGGCGGGGCTTCCGATGAAGCAGGGGTTTCGGTTTCTCCCGGCGGGCGGTCGCGGGTCAATGCCTCGGCCAGGTGCCCGGCCTGGGCACGGATGCGGCTAAAGGGCACGCGCACATCGAAAAGCATCGCCAAGACCAAATCGGCGGTCACGCCGGTGGCATAAAGCAGATAGTCTTGCTGCACCGCTTCCAGCCGCAAGAAGCGGACGAAATCCACCCCTTCCCCGGCCTCCCAATAATGGGCCGCGAGGCGGGCCAATTCTTCGGCCGCGGGCTGGGGCAGTTCACCCGCATAAGCCCATAACTGCCCGTCGGTCGTCACCAGGGCGGCAGCCTGGGCCGCGGTTTCCAGGCTCAGGCGGGTGAGGTACTGCGCCGCCATCGCTACATCGCTCAGCCACGGCGGACGCGGCGGCAGCGCACGAGCAGGCGGCGCAGCGGGCAGGGGGGCGGCCTCGCCAAACCACCCTGCCACCGCAGCGAGGAAATCGGGCAGGTAGAACGGCTTGGGAAGGGTCAAATCGGGGGCCAGCGCCGCCAAAGCAGGGGGGACAGTCGCTTCAGGGGCCAACAGCACCACCCGCAGGTCAGCATTGCGCTGCCGGAAGGCATCTGCACACGCGAGCACCTGCTCGGGTGGTGCCACATCGCCATCCACCACCAGCAGGGCCGGGGCTTCCTCCGCGGGGGTTGCCTCTACCGGAATCTCGCTCAGCACCGTCGCTTCCACACCTCGCGAGGCCAACGACTCCCGCAGGAGTTCGCCCAGCCCCGCTTGAGGCGTGAACACCACCGCACGCGTCATTTTAGCGCTTTCATCAGCGAAAGAAACTCTTTCCACTCTTCGGCAAAAAAGTGGACGGTCAGCGCGCCGAGTTCCAGATGATAGGTCACCTCGCCGTCCGGCTCTTCGGCCTTCCACACGAGGTAGTTCTTGGTCTCGGCCAGCACTTCGGTTTGAGGTTCGGGGAATTCACTCATCGTAGCCTCACAGGAAAAAGATAATCCGCATCACGAGCGAGCGCGGCGCAAACGGCGATAAAGCCGCCGCAACCATCCCACCAGCCCGCCCGTCAGCGAGTAAGGGGGCACCGTGTGCCAATCAGCCCACGGGTCCTGGTCGAACATTTTACGCATAATGTAATGCCCAAACAAGCGCAAGGAAGCCAGCGTCGGGGCGGCAAAAAGCAGGCCCAACACGCCAAACAGTTTCGCGCCCACCAAAGCCGTGACCAGCACCGCAGCCGGATGCACCCCCAGCGCCTCGCCAAGAATGCGGGGCGTGACGAAATTGTCAATAATGTTATCGCCCACGAACATACCGCCCACCGTGACCAGCGCCATTTGCCACGGCTGCAAGCCCCACGCCGCGGAGGGCTGGAACAAAATCACCAGGGCGGTAATGGTGTAAAGCACAAAGGGGCCAACATACGGCACGAAGCGCGCGATGGCCGCCAGCGAAGCCAGCACCAGGGTCATGGGGGCACCGACCACCGTCAACCACACCCACGCCCACACCATCGCAATCACTGCCACGGTCAACTGGCCGCGCAGGAAGGCATTCCAAATACGCCCGAGTTCTTTGCCCATGCGTTCCAGGTCGTGCTGATAACCCGGAATGCGGATGGTCACCAGGTTGGAAGACACCCGCCCCGATTCGGCCAGGAGGAAATACGAAGTCAGCCAGATGAAGGCCAGCCAACCCAACACCTGCAAGGTGGAAGCCGCCAGCCGGCTGACCAGCGTGCCCAATTGGCCGATGAGAGGCTGCACCGAGGTGAGCAGTTGCTGGTTGAGGGCATTGAAATCGTATTGGCGGAAATCGAGCACCCAGGGGCCGAAGGTGTAGGCATGGGTAGAAAGATATTGCAGCCAATGCGGCAGGTCGGTGAGCAGGAAATCTTGCACCACGCCATAAAGCCCTTCGGCCTGCTGCACCAGGGCAAACCCGCCCGCCGCCAGCAGCGCCAGCACCACCGCGGCCAGGAAAAGGTACACTACCGCCACCGCCGTGCGCCAGGAAACGCGCGTCCAGCGCGCGAGCATCGCCGCGAGGGGGTGCATCAGATAAGCCAGCATCAACGCCAGCACCAACGGGCCGATGAAATCGCGAAAGGCAATCAGCAAAGCCGCCAGGGCTGCAAACACACTCACCCCCACCACGATTTTGGTGGCAGGGCTCCACGGCGGCGAAGTGGGTGCGGGCGAAGGCTGCGTGGGCGCGGGCGAAGCAGCCGGCGCAGGCTCAGGTGCAGAGGGAGGCTGGGGGGCGGAGGAGTTCGCAGGGCTCATGGCATTCAACGGCGGCGCACGGGGCGGCGGTTTCGCCTCACGCGCCAGTTCAGGCGGCGCAAGACAGGCGTTTTCTGCCACCAGTGGGGGTCAGGTGCGGGCAACGGCTCGGAAACTTGCCCCGGGAAGGGATCGGCATCGATCAGATTGGCATAGACATACCGCCCCAACACCCGCAGCGAGGCGATGGTGGGGGCTGCCAAAGCAATGCCCAACACACCGCCGATGACCGCCCCCGCCACAATACCCAAAATGACCACCAACGGATGCAGCCGCACCCGCCGCCCGATGATGCGCGGAATGAGATAATTGGTATCTAACTGATCGAACAACACGTGCAACGCCGCAACCAGCAGCGCGAAAGCCCAATGGGGCATAGGCCACCATGTCGAACCAAAAAAGAAGGCTAACGTCGCCGCAATCGTCAGCCAGATGCCGTGCCCAATGCTGGGAAGGAACTCCAGCAGGCCCGCCAGCAAACCCATCGGCAACGCTCCCGGCAGGCCGATGATCAGCGCGAGGGTCGTGATGATGACCGTAACCACCAATGCCAGGGTGACCTGCCCTCGAAAAAAGGCCGACCATACCGCACCAATTTCCTCACGCAGGCGAATGTAATCGGCCAGGTAAGGCTGCGGCACCAGGCTTTCCATGTAAGCGCGCAACTGAGCGGCGTCTTTCACCAGGTAAAACGAAATCACCAGGATGAAGCCCGACCAGCCCAAAGTTGCCAGCACCCCCACGGCCACGTTCAACCCCTGCCCCAGCACCACCTGCGCCATGCTCTGCCAGGCGCCCTGCATCTGGGCAATCAGGGTCGTGCCGTCAACCGTGTGACCAAAAAAGGAAAGCGGCCGATTGAGGGCTTGCGTCGCCAGCGTCACCAGCGCTTCCAGTTTTGCGTTGAGCGCGGTGGCCTGGGAAGCCAGCAAAGGCACACCCACGGCCAGCAGCGCCGCCACCACCCCCAACAACAGCAAATAAACCAGCGCCGTCGCCCACCCCCGCCCCAAGGGTGTGCGCTGCTCAAGCCAACGCACCAGCGGTGAGATGACATAGGCCAACACCACCGCCAGCACCAACGGCGGGATGACCTCGCTGAAGCGGAAAAGCAGATAAACGGCAAAGGCCAGCAACACCATGCTGACCGTCCATTTGGTATGCGCGCTCCAGCGCGGCCTGGAACGAGGTGTTGTCGATTGCCGATGTCCAAATGCGGGCATGAAACGACCTCTCTAAAATCAGCAGCCCAGCCGATACTCTACCCCTTGGGGCGTCACACCGTCTATGTTGCCTTCATTATAGCATGAGTAAGCCCACCCACTCTGCAAGAAAAACCCCCGTTTTTCGCCGTCGCGCTCCCCCTCTCGCACCGCTGCTGCAGGAAGCCACGCCACGTGCGCGCGAAACACGTGCCAGGCGTCGCCCCTTCATCACGCCTTCCTCATAAGCTGCGCTTCACCATTCGCAATTGCTGTTGCTTTCCCCATTGAAGCAGGCGTCATAACCGCTGCCGCCGTTCAGCGTATCGGTGCCGCTGCCGCCATCCAAAATATCGTCACCGCCCTCGCCATAGATGATGTCATTCCCATTGCCTCCCCGCAAATAAGCGCGCCAGGGAATTCGGAAGAAGAAGAGATTGATCCACTCGCCTTCATCGCCGGAGCCGCCCAAAATGACGTCGTTCCCATCGCCGCCGTCGACATAATCGCGTCCCGCGCCCGCCACAATGCAGTCATCGCCCCCACCGCCATAAATCGTATTATCGCTCGCGTTGCCCAAAATCAAGTCATTGCCCGCTGTACCGGTGCCGCTGCTCGAAACGATGAGCACGTCGGCAAAGGCAATGCCATAACATTCCAGCGGCGCCAGTTGGGAAGCGGAAAGCGGAATAAAACCATCAGCGGCATACGTCGTCGGCACTGTGTTGGTCGCGGCATAGGAGCCCACCGCGCCCCACACGATGAGCAACAAAACCACCAAAGGAAGCAGTCGCCACAGGCGTTTACGCCGCAGGTGTCGCCTCATCATCTTCATCCTCCACCGCGGGCGCCCCAGCAGTTGAAGAGGGTTGCTCAAGCCCTGTTGCCGAAGAAGCCTTGACCCAATTCAGGAAAACTTCCACCACGCGGGGGTCATACCATTCCCCCGCCTTCTGGCGGAGGAAACTCGCTGCCGCGCTTTCCGGCCAGGCAGCCCGGTGAGGGCGGTTGTGGCGCAAAGCGTCCCAGGCATCGACCACGGCCAGGATACGCGCGCCCAACGGAATTTGTTCGCCGCGCAGGCCATCGGGGTAGCCGGAGCCATCCCAACGTTCGGTGCGGTGATAGGCAATGCGCAACGCGCCGGCCAGCGCCTCTACCGATTCAAAGCGCACGTTCAGCCGCAAAACATGCTCTCGCAAAATCCGCTTCTCTTCCTCGGTCAACGGCGCCGTTTTCTGCACAATCTCTGGGGGAATTTCTATCAAGCCCAAACCGTGCAACAAAGCGGCCAGCCGCAGGTCTCGCAAGGCAGGCTCAGAGAGACCCAACGCCTTTCCCAACGCGACGGCCAACCGCGCCACCCGCTGGGAATGCCCGGCATCGTGCACCACCTGGCTATCGACCGTCTGCGCCCACTCTTCCAACACGCTTTCGCACGCGCCGCCCACGGGGGCGGCCTTCCAGCGCAAAAAGCGCGGGCGAGGCAGCAGCGGCCGAGCATGCTGCGGCACACGCGCCTGCCCTTCAGCCCCATAATGATACACCACGTCAGGCGTCTTGAGCCAGAAGTGCACCTGCTCGCCTTCCCGCAAATGAAACACCGGCGCGCGGTGCAACGCCGCGAGCGAGGCCAAATCGGAAAGGCTCCCTACCTCGACGACCGGCAACGTGTGGTGCGGCAGCGCATCAAGGGGCACCGTCGTCACCCCGCCTATCAGGCGTATTTGGGCTACGGGGTCACCTTCCACCACCTGGTGCTCATAATACAACGCACCGCCCAGCAGCACTAACGCCAGCCCCCCTACCACCACAGAGACCGTGCGCGCCAGCGGCACCGGCACGTGCGCGCCCAAAATCAACAAGGTGTTGACACGAGGCACGGTGTGCACAATCGCGTTCTGCCGCACAATGTGTAAAGGGTCAGGCGCTTTCTCGCCCAGCGGCACACCGCCGGAGGTTTCCAGCACCAAGGCGTTGCCATTCCAACGAAAACGCAGCATCGGTTCAAAAGTTTCCTGGAACGCCTCACCGCCCACGGTGCCGTGGGTTTCAATGTGAGCCATCACGGCCAGCGTGTAAGTGCCACGGCGGCCTGTGATCTGCTCGAATTCATCGATGAAGCGGCGCATGTCTTCCAGGTGCAGCGTGGCCTGAGCGGTAAACGTGCCGTTTTGGAAAGCCGTGGGCTCCGTGAGGGGAAGGGTGCGCTTCCACCCCGTGGCGTCGCTTACCCGCGCCAACAAGCGGTAAGTGCCTTCCAACTGAAAAGGCGCCGCAGCAGTGAAGCGATAAGTGCACCCCACCGTAATCGTGCCCGTCAGTTGCGTAAAAATCGGTTCGCCGGGCTGCACCTGGGGCAGATCGTAAAGCCCTTCAGGGGCGCGCGCCGTGTACGAAAATGCCACCGTCTCAGTATAAGAAATCGGCTCCTGGGCTTGCACCACCTTGGGGCGGGTAAAAGCCACCACCCCCAACAACACCGCCAGCACCAGCAAAACGGCAAAGGCGATCATCCAATCGTAAAGGGTATCCCCTCGTGGCATCACAAAGTTTTCCTCTTCTTCATCCGGGCCCACCCGCAGCCAGTCGCCGAACAGCAACAGGCCGATCAATACGACCAACGCTGTGATAACCCACGGCGAGCGCAAGTGCCTGAGCACTTTCCCCACCGCCGGGATGCGGGCAGCATAACGCGCGAGCACTTCGTCAGGGCGGGGGTGGTAAGGGTCTTCCCAGGCGTTGTTATCGCCCTTGAAGCGAAAGCGCCCTTCAGCATCATAGCCCACAATGCGGTGGAAGACAAAACCAATGCGCGGGTGGCGGTAAATGGCAATATCGCCGGGCTGGTAAAAGGGGGCGCGGCGCGCCAGCACCAGATCGCCGACGTGGAAATGCGGCTCCATGCTGGGGCCGGTCAGGATGACGTAGTACATCTCGCCCCCCAACCGCGCCGGGAAGAAAAACACCCCAAGGGCGATCAAAAAAGCGATCACCCCCGCCCACGCCAGCCAGCCCCGCTTACCCATCATTCAGTACCAAAAGGCGCGGCGGTGTGCCGCGCCTTTTTTGTGTTTTTTCGGCCAGCCACCGCGTGGCTTACTGCGAAGCAATGACCCGCAGTTGGATAATATCCAGCACCTTACGGTCAGTCGCGCCGGTATAATCGCAGCTCACCGCCGTCCCGCCGGTCACGCTGCAAGTCACCCATTCCCACGAGTCCACGGTGCCATCCTGATTGGAATCCATGCCCAGCGCCGCGTGGACCTCCGAAGCCGACTGATCCAGATCGAAACTCACGCTATCAATAATCGAAGGATCCGAAGCGTTCAAAGTGTAGTGCACGTTGGAAACCGTATAGCCACTGACGTCCGCTTGACCATCCCCCGCGTAGCTCGTCGGCACTGTGTTCTGCGCGGCAAAACCATACGCCAACACAGCCAGCAACACCAACAGGGTCGTAAGCATCAACAAACGGGCTTTCTTCTGCATTGACCACCTCCAAATAGATCAACAAATGCAAACAGCGAAGAAAAGGCAATTTTGCGTGGCGTGATTATAAACTTGTTTGGTCATCTTTTCGGTTGCAGTTTCATAACAGTTTCGTTGCAGCCTCTCCTCCAAACCCCGCTTCCACTGCCAGGCTGAAGGCAAGGGGGAAACTCCGCCCCCGGCAGGGCTTCCCCGCGAGGGAACGGCGCTTTCCCAACGTTTCCGACACTTGCCGCCAGCCGTTAAGCGGGTATAATGGGGAAAACGGCGGGGCATTCCTCCCCACGCCTTGCCCGCTGGTTTGACAGCCACACCCTTCTGAGGTGCTTTATGAGTGAAGAAAACCAAAACACGCCTCCGGCCTCGCCGGACCCTACCCCCCAAGAGCCTGCCAGCCAGGAAAACGCAGCGCAGGCCCCTCAACCACAACAGCCCACATCGCAGGAACCCACACCGGTCACCCCACCCACGGCCGCAGCCGCCGCGCCCCCTTCCGAGCCGCCCCAACAAGCGTGGCTGCCTTTCCTCTTAGGGGCGCTTTCGGTGGTCTTCGTCGTTGTCGGTGTCGTGCTGGTGCTGGCCTTCCTTGGCCAAGGGCGCAGCATTCCCTTGCTGAGCAAACCCACAGCCACGCCGACGGCTACTCTGACCCCCACGCCGATGCCCACCGACACCCCCACGCCAACGCCTACCCTGACGCCGACCATCACCCCTTCGCCGACGCCGACGTTCACCCCCACTCCCTCGGCACCGTTCAAATACACCGTGCAGGAAGGCGATAGCCTGGTGGGGATTGCCAAGAAATTCAACGCCGACCTCGTGACACTGATGCTGCTCAACAACCTCAACAACACCAGCACCATTTATGTCGGCCAGCCCCTGACCATCCCTGCCCCCAACACCAAGCGCCCCACCCCCACACCGCTGCCCACTTTCATGCCGCGGGGCTTCAAGATTCAATATTTCGTGTTGCCGGGCGACACGCTGGAAGGTATCGCGGCGAAATTCAATTCCACCGTCGACGCCATCGTCAAAGCCAACGACACGCTGGAAAAAGCCACCGACCCGATTTATGTCGGCCAAATTCTCATCGTGCCGGTCAATCTGGTGACACCGCGCCCCACCCAGCCTGCCACGGCTACACCAACGCCAACACCCTGAGAAAAGCGCGGCAAGCCGCGGCTTTCTCCCCCCAAGCACACAAAAAGCCAGGCGCAACGCCTGGCTTTTGCTTATAACCTTGGCTCCGCAAAGCAAAGCCCCCCCGCCGCGAGGGCCGGTAATTAGCCCCGCTTCTCTTTCTCGGCTGCTTTGGCGCGCTGCCACGCGGCCTCCATCTCGTCCAGCGTCAGCGCCTCCACAGGCTGGCCGCGGTCGCGCGCGGCCTGCTCAATGACGGCAAACCGCCGCCTGAAGCGGGCGTTGGCCTTCCGCAATGCCAGTTCCGCATTTACCCCCAACCAGCGGGCCAGGTTCGAGACCACGAAGAGCACGTCCCCGATTTCATCTTCCTGCGCCTCGGGTGTCTCGGCTTCCCGCACTTCTTGCAATTCCTCAGCCAGTTTATCCCACACGCCTTGAATGTCGGGCCAGTCGAAACCCACTGCAACCACCTTATCCTGAATTTTTTCCGCCTCCATGAGCGCGGGCAGCCCCTTGGGAATGCCATCCAACACGCTTTCCGGCGGTTTGCGCCCCGCTTCCTGCGCTTTGATGGCCTGCCAGTTGCGCACCACCTCGTCAGCATCGGCCACCTGCACTTCACCAAACACATGAGGGTGCCGCCGCACCATCTTGCGATGGATGCCTTCCAGCACATCGGTCATAGTAAACTCGCCTTCTTCGGCGGCAATCTGGGCGTGCAGCAAAATTTGCAGCAACACATCGCCGAGTTCCTCGGCCAGGTGGTCCCACGCTTCCGCGTCGATGGCTTCCAGCGCCTCGTGCACCTCTTCCAGGAAATAGCGGCGCAGGCTGCGGTGGGTCTGCTTGCGGTCCCAGGGGCAGCCATCGGGGGCGCGCAGGCGGGCGACCACCTCCTGGAAAGCCTCGAAAGCGGCTTCCGGACTGCGAGGCGGCACGTAAAGGGTGGTCAGCAGGCCAATGTCAGGGTCGCGATCGATTTCGTACAGCGGCACCCAGCGGACGCTTTCCTGCGGCGTGCCCGCGGCATGCACCAGCGCCACCTCGTGCTCGTCGGCATAGGTCGCCATCAGGGTCAGTTTGGCCTCCGAAGCAATGGTGCGGTCGTAAATCTGGGCAACCAGCGCCGGGGCCGAAGGGGGAAAGGGCGGTACATGAAGCACCGCCAGTTCCAGCGCATCCACGAGGGCAGTGTGAGGGAAAGCGTCGCGCCCCAAGGCCCGGAAGGTGGGTTCCAGAAAACTCAACCCCTCCACCACCTGCAGGGGGATGCCTTCCTCGCGGGCACGGCGGGCGAGTTCCCGCCCGGTGATTTCGGCCACAAAGGGGTGGCCGGGCACGGCATAAACCACGCCCTCTGGGCGCTGCGCCAGTTCCAGCACCTGTTCCACAATAGCCGCGTACACCGCCTCGAAAGTTTCAGCCTCCTCATACAGGTGGTCAAAAGAATGCACCACCCAATCACTTGGGAAGGCCGCCACCGTGGGGTGTTTCGCGGTGCGGAGGTAAATTTCCCCGGCCGAAGCCAACACATCCCAGGCCTCGCGGGTCAATTGGTTAGGGTTGCCGGGGCCCAGCCCCAACAGGGTAAGAGATGGCATGATGGGCTCCAATCGTGTTGCCTGGTCAATTAGTCGGTTAGTCAACTGGTCGGGTAGTCGTTTAGTCGCCTGGTCGTTGGGCGGCGTTGCGCTTTCCCTGACTACCCTGACTACCTGACTATCTGACTATCTGACTACCCGACTTGTTAACGCAACACGCCCCTGCCGCAACCAGCAGGGGAACGCGTTGCCAACATCGTTGCCCGAGAAGCGATTTAGCGCTTGGTGTAAGTCGGGGCCTTGCGGGCGCGCTTGAGGCCGGGCTTTTTGCGCTCTTTGACACGCGGGTCGCGCGAGAGCAACCCCTTTTTCTTCAGCGCGGGGCCAAATTCCTCGTTGAACTTGACAAAAGCGCGGGCCAGGCCCAGACGCACAGCGCCCACCTGACCACTCACCCCGCCGCCCTTGACCAGCACCGTGACGTCGTACTTATCACGCGGCTCACCCAGCACGGTAAAAGGCAAGAGCACGTTGTCAAGGTCACCTACGCGGGGGAAATACTCCTCCACCGTCTTACCGTTGACAATGAACTTGCCCGAGCCTTCCATAATACGCACGCGCGCGGTGGCTTCCTTGCGGCGTCCAACACCTTCGTAATAGCGAACAGCCATAAAATCCAACCTCCTTCGTTTCCAACCGCCGCTTACAGTTCGATCCGGCGGGGCTTCTGCGCCTCATGGGGATGGTCAGGGCCAGCATAGACCTTGAGTTTCTTGAGCAGTTTGCGGCCATATGCGTTTTTAGGCAACATGCCCCACACCGCCGAGCGGATGACGCGCTCCGGGTAGCGCTTGAGTTGCTCGCGCAGGGACACTTCACGCAGGCCACCGGGGTAGCCCGAATGCCGGTAATACTTCTTCTGGTCCAGTTTCCGGCCCGTGACCCGCACGCGCTCGGCGTTGACGACCACGACATAGTCGCCGTTGTCGACGCCGGGGGTGTAGTTGGGCTTGTTCTTGCCCAAAAGGATAGCCGCCACACGGGTAGCCAACCGCCCCAGCGTCTGGTCGTTGGCATCCACCAACACCCATTCGCGGGTAATTTCAGCGGGTTTCGGATAATAAGTTTTCACCGTTAAACCTCTCTACACAAACTTGTTGGGTCATGCGTCGTTGTTTCACAGGTCAAGCGTTCCCCTTGCACACGCTGGTCAGGGCGTTCCACCCAGCCAACGGGGCACAGCCGTAAGCGTCTGCCGCAGGTCGGAAGCATCGTAGCATACGGCTTCCAGAAACAGCCCTTGCGGCGGGGCCAGGCCCTGCAGGGGGTTGGCCGGGGGGCTTTCCAGCGCCGCTTGCAAGGCAGCGAAAGCCATGCGCCCCTGCGCTACGGCGACCTGCAAGGCCACCATGCGCCGCACCATCCGATACAGGAAGGCATCGGCCACCACATCGAAGGCCCATGCACGCGGCCCCAATTGCACCCAGGCGGCTTTGTGCACGGTGCGCACCGTCGTGCCGTGAGGGTTGGGCGGTGTGCCCAGGGCGGCAAAATCCTTCCGCCCGGGGAAAAGGGCCGCTGCCTGCTGCAACTTTTCCAGCACCGGGGCAGGCCACACCCGCCAGGCATATCGCCGCCAGAACGGCTCTCGCGTCGGCGCCGCATAGAGATAGTACACATAGCGCCGTGCCACCGCAGCGTAACGGGGATGGAAATCTGCGGGGGCAGGACGCACCGCTTGCACAGCCACATCAGGAGGCAGGTGAGCGTTAAGGGCTTTCTGCAACGCCTCTGCCGGATGCTGCCACGCCAGGTGGAATGCAATCACCTGCCCGCGCGCATGCACGCCGCTGTCGGTGCGCCCGGCGTAAAGGATGGCCCGTTCAGACCACCCCAGCCGCTGCAATGCCTTTTCAACTTCACCCTGCACCGTGCGACCCTGCGCCTGTCGCTGGAAGCCAACGAAGCCGCTGCCGTCGTATGCAAGGATGGCCTGGTAAAGTGCCATAACCGCGTGGGTGCCACAAGGCACCCCATAGGGCGGGAAAAACCCGCGAGGGATTATTCTTCGACCAGTTCCAGCAACACCATTTCAGCGCCGTCGCTCAGGCGGGGGCCGAGTTTCAGCACACGGGTATAGCCGCCGGGGCGGTCGGCGTAGCGCGGGGCGATATCGTCGAACAGTTTGTTGACGACGTTGATGCGTTCCTGGTCGTCTTCGCCGCCGCCGATGTAAGCCGTGCCCAGGCGGGAAGCCACCACACGGCGGGCATGCACCATCGCCGCGCCGCCGGCTTCGTTGCCGCGCTTGGCAATGGTGATCAGCCGCTCGGCCTCACTGCGAATGGCCTGCGCTTTGGCCCTGGTGGTGCGGATGCGCTCGTGGTAGAACAATTGCTTAATCAGGTTCCGACGCAACGCCTTGCGGGCGTCTTTGGAACGGCTGAGTTTCTTACCGGCAACTTTGTGTCGCATGGTTCTCACTCCGTGATGCGCTTAGTCTTCGTCTTCCGGCAGGAAGCCCTTTTCGCGCATTTTGCTCAAAAGTTCATCCAGGCTCTTCTCACCGAAGTTGCGGATCGAGAGCATGGCCTCTTCACCCTTGCCCAGCATGTCGAGCACCTCGCCCACGGTGGTGACGCCTGCACGCTTGAGGGAATTGAAAACCCGCACCGAGAGATCCAGTTCCTCGAGAGGGGTTTCCATCATTTCGCTGGTCAGACCGCTGTGCCACGTTTTTTCTTTCGGCGCAGCCGGGCGAGGGGTGCCGAGTTCTTCTTCACTCACGCCCGCGATGTAACCGAAGTGCGCCACCAGAATCTGGGCTGCGGTTTTCAGGGCCTCTTCGGGCGTGATGGTCTCGTCCGTCCAGATTTCCAAAATCAGGCGGTCGTAATTGGTGCTCTGGCCGACGCGCGCCGAGGTGACTTCCCAATTGACGCGCTTCACCGGCGAGAAGATGGCATCCACAGCCAGTTCGCCGATGGGCAGTTGGCGGCTGCGTTCCACTGCGGGGGAGTAGCCGCGCCCGCGCTCGACGGTCATTGCCATTTCCAGCGTCGCGTCCGGGTCGTCCACCGTGAAGAGGTAGAGGTCGGGGTTGACAATTTCCACCTCAGGGGGGGCAATGATGTCGGCCGCGGTGACGATGCCTTCCCCGTGGACTTCCAGATACAGCAAGGCGGTATCCACGTCGTGGAGTTTGAAACGCAACTGCTTGAGTTGCAGACTGATTTGCAAGACGTCTTCCCGCACACCGGGAATAGCACTGAACTCGTGCAGCACATTGGAAACGCGCACGGAGGTCACCGCCGCGCCTTCCAGCGAGGAGAGCAACACCCGCCGCAAGGCGTTCCCCAAAGTCACGCCGTAGCCGCGCTCAAGGGGGCTGATGACAAAGCGGCTATAGTTGAGCGCTTCCAGATCGCGCTCAATGCGAGGTGTTACCATATTACCCAAACCGACCACAGTTCACCCCTTCCCTGGGCTTTCACCCAAGCATTAGCGCGAGTAGTATTCCACGATGAGTTGTTCGTTGATGTTGCTGTCGATTTCGCCGCGTTCGGGCAGGCGCTCCACCCGACCGGTCAAGGCGTTCATGTCGCGGCTCAGCCAGGCAGGCGGGGTCTGCTTTTCTGCCCATTCGGGCAACACCTGCTTGAAGTAGCTGCGGCGGCGCGATTCGGGGCGAATGCCCACGACATCGCCGGGGCGCAGCAGCATGGAAGGCACATCCACACGGCGGCCATTGACGGTGAAGTGCCCGTGGGTCACCAGCAGGCGCGCTTCTGCACGGCTGCGGGCAAAGCCCAGGCGATAGACGACGTTATCGAGCCGCGACTCCAAAATCTGGAGCAGGTTCAAGCCGGTCAGGCCGCGGCGCTGGAGGGCCACTTCGTAGTAGCGGCGGAACTGGCGTTCCAGCACGCCATAGATGCGGCGGGCGCGCTGCTTGGCGCGCAACTGCTTGGCATAGTCCGATTCGCGGCGGCGGCTGAAGCGCGCCATCCGCCCATGTTCACCCGGCGGGTAGGCGTGCCGCTCCATCGGGCACTTGTTGGTGAAGCACTTTTCGCCTTTCAGGAACAACTTTTCGCCTTCACGGCGGCAAAGTTTGCATGCAGGTCCCAGATATTTAGCCATAGATCTACCTCAATCCCCAGATTAGACGCGCCGCTTCTTGGGCGGGCGGCAACCGTTGTGCGGCACAGGGGTCACATCCGAAATGGACAGGATTTTCAGGCCCATCGCCTGCAGGGCGCGCAGGGAAGCGTCGCGTCCCGGGCCAGGGCCCTTGACGAAGACATGCGCCGCACGCATGCCCATATCCATCGCTGCTTTCACGGCTTGCTCGGTCGCCAGCCGGGCGGCAAAGGGAGTGCTTTTGCGGGAACCCTTGAATCCCGCGGTGCCGCCGCTGGCCCACGCCACGACATTGCCGTGCTCGTCGGTGACTGAGACGATGGTGTTGTTGAACGTCGCGTGGATGTGCACATGCCCCTGAGGCAGATGCCGCTTGATTTTCTTGGCGCTGCTGCGCCGTCGGGAACGCGTATTCCTCGCCATAGACCTTGTTTCTCCTAAATAGCAATTTCAGCATGGGGGCGGGCCAACACCCGCGCAGCCCACAGGTTGTTACTTCTTCTTGGCGCCGCGACGGCGACCACGGCCAGCCACGGTCTTCTTCGGGCCTTTGCGTGTGCGGGCATTGGTGCGCGTGCGCTGACCATGCACCGGCAGGCCCATGCGATGCCGCAGCCCGCGGTAACTGCCGATTTCGATCAGGCGCTTGATGTTCATCTGCACTTCGCGGCGCAGGTCGCCTTCCGTCTTGTAGTTGCTGCTGATGAACTCGCGCAGGCGGGCAATTTCTTCGTCGGTGAGGTCTTTCACCCGCGTGTCAGGGTTGACCTGGGTGGCAGCCAGCACCTCTTTCGCCCGCGACCGGCCAATGCCGTAAATGTAGGTCAGGGCGATTTCAATTCGCTTGTTACGTGGTAAATCTACACCTTCAATACGCGCCATGGTGCTACCCCTGTCGCTGTTTGTGTCGAGGATTGTCGCAAATCACATACACCCGCCCTTTGCGGCGGACGATTTTGCACTTGGAACAGCGCTTTTTTACAGACGCAGAAACTTTCATGGTTTGGCTCTCCTTCGTTCTTGGCTCGTGCCTGGCAAAGTTGAAATTATACCAGACCCTTCCACTCCCGTCCAGGTGACGCGAGAAGGCGGTCAGACTACCGTGAGGATGTCAGGGCCATCCTCTGTGATAGCCACAGTGTGTTCGAAGTGGGCGGTCAGGCTGCCGTCGGCGGAAACTACCGTCCACTTGTCGGGCAAGACGCGGGTCTTGGGGGTGCCGATCAACACCATGGGTTCCAGGGCAATGACCATGCCCACCCGCAGCATCACACCGCGGCCCGGCGTACCGTAGTTAGGCACCGAGGGGCCTTCGTGCATTTCGCACCCCACACCGTGGCCGGTGTATTCGCGGGTCACATGATAGCCGTGGGATTCCACATAGCGTTGAATTGCCGCGGAGACATCCCCAACGCGGTTGCCCGGGTGCATCTGCTCGATGCCGATGTAAAGCGCCCGCTCCGTCACTTCTAACAACCGCTGGGCCTCGGGAGAGATTTCTCCTATGCCCATGGTGAACGCCGAGTCTCCAACGTAACCTTTGTAAATCGTACCGCAGTCAATGGAGACAATGTCTCCTTCACGCAGTTTGCGTTGCTTGCTGGGAATGCCATGCACCAGTTCGTCGTTGATGCTCACCGTGATGGTCGCCGGGTAGGGGTATGGCCCGGGGTAGCCTTTGAAGGCCGGGATGGCGCCGTGGCTGCGGATGACTTCTTCGGCCACGGCATCCAGTTCGGCGGTGGTCACGCCCGGACGGGCGGCTTCCCGCACGGCCTGCAAGGCAAGGGCATTGATGCGCCCGGCTTCCCGCATAATTTCGATCTCACGCGGGCTTTTGAGCACGATCTGGCGGTCCCAGCTCATACGCGCTTTGCTTCCTCCGGCAGTGCAGCCCAGAGGGCTTCCGTCACCTGGTCGATGGGCTGCGTGCCGTCAATTTCGACCAGCAAGCCGCGTTGCCGGTAATAAGCAACCAACGGCATGGTTTGTTCCAGGTACACCCGAATACGGTTGCGCACCACTTCGGGCTTGTCATCTTCCCGCTGGTAAAGTTCCGAGCCGTCGTAATCGCACACGCCCGGCACCTTCGGCGGGTTGAATTTCTTGTGGAAAATGTGCCCCTGGGCTTTGCAAATCAGCCGCCCGGAAAGGCGTTCCACAAGTTCGTCTTCCGGCACTTTGATGAACGGCACCACACCCACTTTGCCACCCAGGTCAGCCAGCATGGCATCGAGGGCTTCGGCCTGAGCCGGGGTGCGCGGGAAGCCATCGAGAATGGCGCCGCGGGCGCAGTCAGGGCGGGAAAGGCGGTCCCGAATCATGGCGATGGTGACATCGTCGGGCACGAGATCGCCTCTTTCCATGTATTGCTGTGCCACTTTACCGAGTTCTGTCTGGTTTTTCAGGTTCTCGCGAAAGATATCGCCCGACGAAATGTGCGGCAGGCCGGTTTTTTGGGCCAGGATCTTGGCCTGGGTGCCTTTGCCTGCGCCCGGCGCACCCAGCAGCACGATGAACACCGACACAGCAAACCTCCAGGGTCAGAAGGCGGTCGGCAGGCAGCCGACCTGGGATGCACTAACGCACGAGGAGCGTATCCGTGTAGCCGTGCAGCCGCAGTTCGGCATCAATGAAGAAGAAAATGTCGCGCACCACACCAACCACGATCAGCAACCCGGCCGAGGAAATCAACATTAAGCCCGATTGCCCGGCTGCGGCCAGCCCCGGCACCAACAGGGTCAACAGGTAAGGCAGCACGGCCACAAAGCCCAGGAAAAGCGCACCCGGCAGCGTAATGCGACGCAGCACGCTCATCAGATATTGCTGGGTGCGTTCCCCGGGCGGCACGCCCGGAATCTTCGCACCCGAGCGTTTCAACTGCTCACCATAGTTCTGCTGCATGAAGAGCACATCGGTGTAGAAGAAGGTGAACAGCACCACCATCAGGAAATAGGTAAACCAGTACCACGGGCTGGTGGGCGCAAACACCCGCTGCATCGTCACCGCCAGGCTGGAAACCCACGCCGTGCTCGATTTCAGGAAAAAGCCCGACAAAATGCCCGGCAACGCCAACAACGACTGGGCGAAAATGAGCGGGATCATGCCCGCCAGGTTGACCATCAGCGGGAAGGTGCCCTTGACCGGCATGGACATGCGGGTGCCAATGCGTCGGCCGGGGTACATCACCGGCACGTTGCGCCGCCCTTGTTGCACAAACACAATCAGGAAGATGGTCGCTACCGTCACCACAATGGAAATGGTGAGGTAAGCCCACCGGTGTTGAGCATCGCTCATGAGGCGGGCAAAGTTGAACGGCATCCGAGCCACAATGCCCGCGAAGATGATGAGGGAAAGCCCCTGGTTCCGCAGCCCGTATTCGGAAATCAGTTCGCCCAACCAGATGGCGAACATCGTCCCGGCCGTCATGGCGATAATCACCGTCAGGGTGGGGATCAGGTCAGCGCCACTCCAGCCAAAGTGCCGCAGCACTGGCCGGCCGCCTGCAAAGGCCGAGAAGAGGCTGATCTGCCCCAGGGCCTGCAAGGCTGCCATCGGAATGGAGAGGATGTAAGTCCAGCGCTCCATCCACTTCTGACCTTCCCGCGGGTCCTCGTCCATCCGGGCTTTCCACGAAGGGATGATGGGGACGAGGATTTGCAGAATAATCTGCGCGGTGATGTAGGGGTATACCCCCATCGCGAGCACCGAGAACTGCGAAACCGTACCGCCGGAAAGCAGGTCGAGCAGGCCCACGAAAGCGCCCTGAGAGCCACCCGCATTGAGGATGCTCTTCAAGACGGCGTGGTCCACGCCCGGCACAGGCACGTGCGCTGCAAGGCGGTAGAGCAGCAAAATGCCCATGGTGATGAGCAGTTTGCGGCGCAGGTCGGGGGCCATCCAGAGGTAGCGCCAAGCCGATCGTTTCATGCAAGGCTCCTTCGGTCAAGGGTCGCCCAGAGGCTTAGGAAGCGATAATTTCCACCGAGCCGCCTGCGGCCTCGATTTTGGCCCGGGCGCTCTTGCTCACGCGGTGGGCTTTGACTTTGAGGGGCACCGTGACTTCACCCCGCCCCAAAATCACCACCGGGTTCCTGGGGTTGCTGAGGAAGCCTTTTTCGGCCAACACCTCAGGGGTAATTTCGCTATTTGCGGGGAAATCGGCCAGGCGCTCCAGGTTCACCTCGTTATATTCCACGCGGTTGATGGGGGTAAAGCCGCGCTTGAAAGGCAAACGGCGGAAGAACGGCAGGTTGCCGCCCTGATGGTACAGGCGGGTGCCGCCGCCCGCGCGCGCGCCCTGGCCCTTGGTGCCGCGGCCAGCAGTTTTACCCTGCCCGGCCGCGATGCCCCGGCCCACGCGCTTGCGGTTCCGCTTTGCGCCGCGGTTGGGTCGCAATTCATGCAGTTTCATGGCTACGCACTCTCCTCCACACGGACGAGGTGGCGCACCTTCGCCACCATCCCCCGAATGACGGGGTTGTCTTCATGTTCCACAGTCTGGTGCATTCGGCGCAAACCCAGCGCCCGCAAAGTGCCTTTCTGGCGCTTGTTGTAACCAATCGGGCTTTTCACCAGGGTAATGCGCAAAGTTTTCTGCTTAGTCATGGCGCTTGTTCCTCCGGTCCCAGAAGGGCAGCACCTCTTCAGGTTTCTTGCCGCGCACTTTGGCGACCTCTTCCACCGATTTGAGTTGCTCCAAGGCCTGCATGGTGGCCTTGACCACGTTGAGCAGGTTGTTGCTTCCCAAAGATTTGGTGAGGATGTCGCGGACGCCTACGGCTTCCAGCACGGCGCGCACACCGCCGCCAGCGATCACGCCCGTACCGGGGGAAGCCGGTTTCAGCAGCACCCGGGCACCGCCCACTTCGCCGATCACCTCATGAGGAATGGTGGTGTCGTAGAGGTTGATTTTCTTGAGGTTACGGCGGGCGCGTTCGGAAGCCTTCCGCACCGCATCGGGCACGGCGCCAGCCTTGCCAATGCCAATGCCCACCCGGCCGCGGTGGTCGCCGACCACAACCGTCGCGCGGAAAGTAAACCGCCGACCGCCCTTGACCACTTTCGCCACGCGGGCAATTTCAACGGTGCGCTCTTCCAGTTCGTCTTCTGCCTGTGCAGCAGGTTGATACTGAGCCATAACGTTCTCCTCGCCTTAGAATTCCAGGCCGCCTTCGCGGGCACCGTCGGCCAGGGCTTTCACACGGCCGATGTACTGATAACCACCACGGTCGAACACCACCGTTTTGATGCCGACGGCCAGGGCGCGCTCGGCAATTGCCTTGCCCACCAGCCGGGCTTGTTCGGTCTTGTTCAGTCCTTCCATCTGGGCGCGCAGTTCCTTGTCGATGGTGGAAGCCGCCACCAGGGTGCGCCCCGCTTCATCGTCGATGACCTGGGCGTAGATGTGCCCCAGGCTGCGGAAGACGTTCAACCGCGGGCGTTCCGGCGTCCCATGGATCTTTTTGCGCACCCGCAGGTGGCGCCGAATTCGTGCCTCTCGTCGGGTTTTCTTAGCCATTTTCAACCTCGCTCCTACACCTTGCCGGCCTTGCCAGCCTTGCGGCGGACCGCCTCGCCCGCGTAGCGAATGCCTTTGCCCTTGTAGGGTTCCGGCGGGCGCACCTTGCGGATATCCGCGGCCACCTGGCCGACCCGCTGTTTGTCGTAGCCCCGGACGATGATGCGCATCGGGCGGGATTTGGTATCCACCTCAAACTCAATGCCTTCCGGCGGGGTCACCGGCACCGGGTGAGAAAAGCCAACATGCAGCACCAGGTCTTTGCCTTTCATTTCGGCCCGGTAGCCCACACCGTGGATTTCCAACACTTTTTCAAAGCCCTGGCTGACGCCCACCACCATGTTGTTGATGAGGGCGCGGGTCATCCCGTGCCAGGCGCGGTGCTGACGCTCATCCGACGGGCGTTCCACGGTGATGGCTTTCTCTTCCGGTTTGTAGGTAATTTTCATCGCCGCGGGGAAGGTGTGGGCCAGTTCGCCTTTCGGCCCCTTCACCCGCACGTGCGAGCCCTTGATTTCTACCTGCACGCTATCCGGCACAGGTACGGGCAAACGTCCAATACGAGACACGCTCAACCTCCTTTCGGCCACTGGCGTCGCGCAGGCGCGCCAGGTCGTTCCGAAATGGTGAAATTTACCAGATTTTGCAAATGACTTCGCCGCCGACGCCCAACTTTCGGGCCCGCTCGCTGGTCATCACGCCTTTAGGGGTGCTCACAATCGCAATCCCCAGGCCGGAACGCACCCACGGCAATTCGGCCTTGCCCGCGTAAACCCGGCGACCGGGTTTGCTCACCCGCTCCAGGCCTTCGATGACAGGGCGCCGCTGACGGCGTTCCCCAACATATTTCAGGCGAATCCGCAACGTTTTGTGGCTGGGGCGGTCTTTGTCTTGCAGCACCTGGTAGCCGTCAATGTAGCCCTCTTCTTTGAGAATGCGGGCAATGGCCACCTTCATCTTGGAACTGGGCATTTCCACCTGGGTATGCCCCGCCATTTGCGCGTTGCGAATGCGCGTCAACATATCCGCAATGGGATCGGTCATCGTCATCGTTACCACCTCCGCCCGACTACCAAGAAGCCTTGGTGACGCCGGGGATTTTACCCTCTAAGGCCAATTCGCGGAAACAAATCCGGCACACCCCAAACTTGCGCATATAACCGCGCGGGCGGCCACAGATACGGCAGCGATTGCGCACACGGGTGGGGTACTTCCGGCGCTGTTCGCGGTAAATCATGCACTTCTTGGCCATAACTACCCTTCCTTCCTGAACGGCATACCCAGCAGGGTCAGCAATTGACGGCCTTCTTCGTCGTTGCGGGCTGTGGTCACAATGGTGATTTCCATGCCGCGCACTTTGTCGATTTTGTCGTAGTCGATTTCCGGGAAGATGAGTTGTTCCCGAAGGCCCAAGGTGTAGTTTCCCCGCCCGTCAAAAGCGTTGGGGGAAACCCCGCGGAAGTCACGCACCCGGGGCAGGGCGACGTTCATCAACCGGTCGAGGAAGGCCCACATCTTGTCGCCACGCAGGGTGACCTTGACGCCAATGGCCCGCCCTTCGCGCAGTTTGAATGCCGCCACGCTCTTGCGCGCTTTGGTGATGATGGGCTTCTGACCGGTGATGGTGGCAATATCCTGGACGGCGTAATCCAATGCTTTGGCATTATCTAACGCCTCGCCCAGGCCGATGTTGACCACCACCTTGGTAATGCGCGGCACTTGCATGATGTTGTCCAGCCCCAACGATTTCATCAAGGCCGGCACCACTTCATTTCGGTACTTTTCCTCTAAACGCATCATGGTTCGTCTCCTTACCGGCCTATTCAATCACCGCACCGCAGCGCTTGCAATAGCGTTCCGCAATGCCTTCGGTACGATGGACGCCCACGCGGGTGGCTTCCCCGCATTTCGGGCACACCAGCATGACGTTGGAAATATCAATCGGGGCTTCAAATTCAATGATGCCCGGCGTGATGGTTTGGCCCTGGGCCTGCACCTGTTGCTGGTGCTTCTTGCGAATGTTGACACCCTGGACGACCACCCGACGCTCGCGCGGCAGCACCCGAATCACTTCGCCTTTTTTGCCTTTGTCGCGACCGGCAATCACCAACACGGTGTCGCCTTTACGAATCTTCACTTTCACGGCTCACACTCCTCACAGCACTTCGGGGGCCAGGGAAACGATCTTCATGAAGCCCTTTTCGCGCAGTTCCCGCGCCACCGGCCCGAAGATACGGGTGCCCTTGGGGTTGACGCCGTCGTTGTCGAGAATGACCGCGGCGTTGTCGTCGAAACGAATGTGGGAACCGTCTTCGCGCCGCCACTCCTTGGCGCAACGCACCACCACAGCCCGCACGATGTCGCTTTTCTTCACCGAGCCGTTAGGGGTGGCCGACTTGACCGTCGCCACCACCACATCGCCCACGCGGCCATAGCGGCGCTTGGAACCGCCCAACACGCGGATCACCAGGATCTCTTTGGCGCCGGTGTTATCGGCAACCTTCAAGCGCGATTCTTGCTGAATCATGCTTCGGCCTCCTGCTCGGCCACGACGTCTTCATTGCCGCGCGCCCGCCGCACGATGGCTTCCACAACCCAATGCTTGGTTTTGGAAATCGGGCGGCTTTCCACAATGCGCACCTGGTCGCCTACCTGGGCGCCCAGTTCGTCGTGGGCCTTGTATTTCTTGTGCGTGCGCACGACCTTCTTGTAGAGCGGATGCCGGAAAGCACGGCTTACCCGCACCACGACCGTCTTGTCCATCTTGTCGGAAATCACGACACCCGTAAGTCGCCGACGCTTGTTCATGCTTCACCTTCCTCGGCAAATGCTTCCAATTCCCGCTCCCGCAAGATGGTCAGGTAGCGGGCGATCTGGCGGCGGGTCCGACGCAGGGCGTTGGTATCGACCAACTCACCGGTTGTCTTCTGAAAACGCAGGTGCATCAGTTCTTCCCGCGCCTCGGCCAGCCGCGCTTCGATTTCCTCAGTGGAAAGTTTGCGAATCTCTGAGGCTTTCATGCTTCCTCCAACCCTTCGCGGACGACGATCTTGGTCTTCACCGAGAGTTTATAGGAAGCCAGGCGCAGCGCCTCTTTTGCCACGGCTTCGGGCACACCGGCGATTTCGAACATCACCCGTCCCGGTTTGACCACCGCCACCCAAAATTCCACGTTCCCCTTACCGGAACCCATGCGGGTTTCGGCCGGCTTTTTGGTGACCGGTTTGTCGGGGAAGATGCGAATCCAGATTTTCCCACGGCGGCGCATATGGCGCACCATCGCACGGCGGGCGGCTTCGATCTGGCGGGCGGAAATCCACCCCGGCTCCAGGGCCTGCAGGCCGTAATCGCCGAAGTGCACCTCTGCACCCCGCAGCGCCTTGCCTTTCATGCGGCCGCGCATCTGCTTGCGGTATTTGACGCGTTTAGGCATCAACATGGTTTCTACTCCTCTCGCGGCGGGAACCGCCGAGACTACTCGCTCACATACACGCCTTCGGTGGCAACCGGCGCTTCTTCTTCCACCTCGGGCAGCACATCACCTTTGTAAATCCACACTTTCACGCCGATCCGGCCGTAAGTGGTCAGGGCTTCCGCCTTGGCATAGTCGATATCGGCCCGCAGGGTTTGCAGCGGCACCCGACCGTCACGCAGCCACACGGTGCGTGCCATCTCTGCACCCGCCAGGCGGCCCGATACCTGAATTTTGATGCCCTTGGCGCCCTGGCGCATGGCCTGCTGAATCGCCCGCTGCATCGCCCGCCGGTAACTCACCCGGCGCGAGAGCTGGTCGGCGATGTTGTGCGCCACCAGGTAGGCATCCAGGTCAGGAACCTTGATTTCGTTGATGTCCACATCCACCTTCGAGCCCACCAGGCCCTCTAACGAGGTGCGCAGTTGCTTGATGGTGGCGCCTTTGCGGCCAATCAGAATGCCCGGCTTGGCCGTGTGCACCGTGATTTTCACTTTGGCCGGGAAACGTTCGATTTCAATGCGGGAAATCCCTGCCCGCGGTGCCTGCTCGCGAATCAGGCGGCGGATAGCCAGGTCCTGGTGCAGTTGCTCCCGGTATTGCGGCCCTTCCGCGAACCAGCGGCCTTCCCAGGTCTTGTTGATCTTCAGACGAAAGCCAATCGGATGTACTTTGCGACCCATAAATGACTCCTATTCCTCTTCGTGCTCGCGCAGAATCACGGTGATGTGCGAGGAGCGCTTGAGAATGGGCTTGAAGCGCCCCCGCGCGCCGAAGCGTCGCCACTTGCGGGTAGGGCCTTCATCTGCAAAGATGCGGTAGATGTAAAGGTCCTCACGGTTCAAACCGAAGTTCTCTTCGGCGTTCGCGATAGCCGAAGCGATAAGTTTGTACACCGGACGCGCCGCGCTGTGCGGCATGAAGCGCAGCATTTCCAGCGCTTCGTCGGCGTCCTTCCCCCGCACCAGGTTGATCACCCGGCGGGCTTTGAAAGGCGAGACGGGAACATAACGCGCTTTTGCGCGGACATCGATCGCCATGGCCTATCTCCTCTTCTTCTTTTCTACGATATGCCCACGGAAAGTCCGCGTCGGCGCAAATTCGCCGAGTTTGTGCCCGACCATGTTTTCGGTGATGTAGATGGGCACATGGCGGCGGCCATTGTGCACGGCAATCGTGTGGCCGACCATTTGGGGGAAGATGGTGCTCGCGCGGCTCCAGGTGCGAATGACTTTCTTTTCACCGCGGGCGTTCATTTCCTCAATCTTGCGGAGCAACTTCGGGGCTACGTAAGGCCCTTTTTTCAGGGAACGTCCCATATTTCAACCTCCAACCAAACCCACGCGCTTAGCGGCGTTTCTTGCTGCGTCGGCGCACGATGTATTTATCGGTCTTCTTGTTGCGGCGCGTCTTGGCGCCCAGGGTCGGTTTACCCCACGGCGATTTGGGGCCGGGCAAACCGATGGGCTGGCGGCCTTCACCACCCCCGTGGGGATGGTCGCGCGGCGACATCGCCGAACCGCGCACCGTGGGGCGAATGCCCATGTGGCGCTTGCGCCCGGCCTTGCCCAACTTGATGTTGCTGTGCTCCACATTGCCCACCTGGCCGATGGTGGCGTAGCATTCCTGCCGCACCAACCGCACCTCGCCCGAAGGCAGGCGGATGTGAGCGTAGTCACCTTCCTTAGCCAGCAACTGCGCCGAGGACCCCGCCGAGCGCACCAGTTGCCCGCCGCGGCCAGGGTACAGCTCGATGTTGTGAATCATCGTGCCCGTGGGGATGTTGGCAATCGGCATCGCGTTGCCGGGGCGAATTTCGGCTTCCGGCCCGGCCAGCACCGTATCGCCTACCTGCAGGCCCAACGGGGCGATGATGTAGCGCTTTTCCCCATCGGCGTAGTGCAGCAGGGCAATGCGCGCCGTGCGATTGGGGTCATATTCGATCGCGGCCACCCTTGCAGGGATGCCGCGCTTGTCGCGCTTGAAGTCGATGATGCGATAGTAGCGCTTGTTGCCGCCGCCCTGGTGCCGCACCGTGACCCGGCCGTAAACGTTGCGCCCGGCGTGCTTCTTGAGGGGCTCGATCAGCGAGCGCTCCGGCTTGGTCTTGGTGATTTCTTCGAAAGTGTAGCCCAGCATCCCGCGACGGCCAGGCGTAATTGGTTTATATTTCTTGATACCCATCACTTCACCCCTTCAAAGAGGTCGATCGTCTCACCGGGGGCCAAAGTCACAATGGCTTTTTTGTACCCGCGCCGGCGAATGCCCATGCGGCGGTTACGCCAGCGGCGCGTCTGCTTGGCAGGCATGTTCATCACCCGCACCTTTTCCACCGTCACGTTGAAGAAGGTTTCCACCGCCTCTTTGATCATCGGCTTGGTGGCGTCTTCGGCAACCTCAAAGACATATTGCCCGAGGTGCGTGTGCTGGTAGTTCGACTTTTCGGTAATAATCGGGCGACGCAATACATCATAAATCGTGGTCATTTCGCCCTCCTCAACCCAGGAATGCGGCGATGACATCCAACGCCGCCAGCGGCATCACGACCTTGTCGTAGCCCAGGAGGTCACGGATGTTGAGATAGTGAGCCACCAAGGTTTTAGCGTAAGGCAGGTTGTTCGCCGAGCGGGCAACGTTCTCCCACTGCTCATTGGCCTTGGGGCTTTCGGGAAGCAAAATCAGCGCGCTGGCCTCCTCGCCCACCAGGTTCTGCAACACCTCGGCCATGCGGCGCGTTTTCGGCTCAGGGAAGTCTAAATCTTCCACCACGACCACATTCGCCTCGGCCGCCTTGACCGAAAGGGCGGAACGCAGCGCCGCGCGGCGCATCTTCTTGGGCATATCCAGCGTGTACTTGCGGGGCTTTGGGGTATGCACCTTGCCGCCGCCGACCCACTGAGGCGAGCGAATGGAACCCTGCCGAGCCCGGCCGGTGCCTTTTTGGCGCCACGGTTTGCGCCCACCACCGGAAACCTCACCGCGTCCTTTCGTGCTGTGCGTGCCCAAGCGGGCATTCGCCATCTGCCGCACGTAAGCCTGGTGCATCAAATCAGGCCGAATGGGGGCCTCGAAGATGGCGGCGGGGAGTTCCACCTCGCGCACCTTTTGCCCTTCCATGTTATACACATCCACTTTCATGGCTCTGCTCCGAATCCCTAATTCTTCCGGGCCGCGCGGATGAGCACCAGGCCGCCCTTGGGGCCAGGCACACCACCCTTCACAGCCAACAGGTTGCGTTCCGGGTCCACCAGGACCACCTCAAGCCCCATCACGGTGACGCGGTTCGCGCCCATGTGACCAGGGCCGCGGTTGCCCTTCATCGTGCGGCCGGGGGTCGAGCCCGCCCCACGAGAACCGGGGGCGCGCCAACGATCCGACTGACCGTGGGTTTTGGGGCCGCCGCCGAAGCCAAAACGCTTCACACCGCCCTGGAAACCCCGGCCTTTGCTGGTGCCGATGACATCAACCCGCTCACCGACAGCGAAGCGCTCCACCGTCACCGTATCCCCCTCCTCGACGTCCGGGTCTTTTACCCGGAATTCGCGCAAATAGCGCAGCGGCGGCACGCCCACCCGCTTCAGGTGGCCCAACTGGCCGCCGGTCAACCGCTTGGGGTTGACTTCCTGGAAACCCAATTGCACCGCGGAGTAGCCATCTTTCTCCGGGCGGCGCACCTGGGTAACGTAGCAAGGCCCAGCCTCAATGAGCGTCACGGGAATCGCCGCGCCGTCTTCATTGAAGATCTGGGTCATGCCGATCTTCTTTCCAATAAGCCCTTTGAACATCTCGGTTGTTCTCCTTTACACCAAAGTTTCTCGGGACTGTCGGCCTGGGCTTGAGCCGCATCATCCCGCCCCTCAGCAGTCAGCAGAGCGTCGCGAGCGAAATCGCAGTTTTCTGTGCGCTCGCGGCCCGACCCTGCTCTTACTCAGGGGGAACCGCCCACCAGCGGGCTGCCCCGCTGCTGTGACCTCTTTCAAGGCTTTGTTGCCCGGCGCTTCGCTGGGGAGGACACGCACACGCGCCCTCCCCAGCGGCTCAGGCTTCGCAAAGCCTGCCAATTTTACCCGATGTGAAGCAGGCTGTCCACGTTTTCCGCGCCAATTCAGGCAACGGCGTTACAGCTTGATCTCGATATCCACACCCGCGGGAAGGTTCAACCGCATCAGCATGTCGATGGTCTTGGCATCCGGGTCCAGCACATCGATCAGCCGTTTGTGGGTGCGAATTTCAAAATGCTCGTGCGAATCTTTGTCGATGAAGGTCGAGCGGCGCACGGTAAAGCGCTCGATTTTGGTGGGCAGGGGCACCGGTCCCACAACCCGCGCGCCCGTGCGTTCCGCGGCTTCCACGATGCGTTTAGCCGACTGGTCCAAGACCCGATGGTCGTAGGCCTTCAAGCGGATGCGAATGCGTTGTTTCGCCATGACTTCTACCTCAGTCCAGAATCTCGGTGACCACGCCAGCGCCCACCGTCAAACCACCTTCGCGAATGGCGAACTTGCTGCCCTGCTCCAACGCTACCGGCTTCAGCAATTCCACCACCATGTTCACATTGTCGCCAGGCATCACCATCTCTACGCCTTCCGGCAACTGTATCGTCCCCGTCACATCCGTCGTCCGAATGTAGAACTGCGGCCGGTACCCGTTGAAGAACGGCTTGTGCCGCCCGCCTTCGTCTTTCTTCAACACATACACTTCCGCCTTGAATTTCTTGTGCGGCGTGATGCTCTTCGGCGCTGCCACCACCATCCCCCGCTCCACTTCGTCGCGGCCAATACCGCGCAGCAGCAGCCCCACATTGTCCCCGGCGATGC
>DRMV01000050.1 GCA_011322445.1 Chloroflexota bacterium
AGTTCAGCAACGATGAGGTCTTTGATTTGGGTGATGCGTTCTGTGGTAGACTTCATTTGGGAGTCCTTTGGTGAGAGATAGATGATGCGTTTATCTCTGTTATACCAGAGGACTCCTTTTCTACAACATTTGAGTGCTCCCGGCGCTATGGCGGCCAAGGCGGGCGCGTGTGGTTGCAAAAGCATTGACGAAACGCCAGCCCACGGCTAAAATGGGCGCGCTGATTCGCCCGTCGGGGCGCTTTTTGTTGCCCCGACCAAACCCCGCCAGAGGAGCGAAGGTAGCCCCACCTGGGGTGAGAGGCGCTCCGAGGAAGGATATCATGGAACAGGTTGTTTTGAAAGCCGAACGGCGTCAGGTGATTGGCAAAAAGGTCAAGCAGTTGCGCCGGGAAGGCAAACTGCCCGCCGTGCTCTACGGCAAGCATATTGACCCCATTCCGCTGGTGTTGGATTACCGCGAGGCCGCGAAGGCGTTACGTGGCCTTTCCACCTCCACGCTGGTGATTTTGGAGGTCGAAGGCAAGCGCCATACGGCTGTGGTGCGCGAGCGTCAGAAGAACTACATCAAGGGCACCTTGCTGCATGTCGATTTCCAGGCGCTTTCGCTCACCGAAAAGATGCGCGCCGAAGTGCCCGTAGAACTGGAAGGCGAAGCCCCGGCGGTCAAGACCTACGGCGGCGTGCTGGTGCAGACCCTGGAATCGGTGGAAATCGAATCGCTGCCTGGCGACATGCCTGAGCGCCTGGTGGTTGACCTGGGCGCCCTGGCTGAAATCGGCGATAGCATCACCGTGGCCGATTTGGTGTTGCCGCCCAATGTCAAAGTGCTGGAAGAGCCGGACGAGACTATCGTCGTGGTGACGGCCCCGCGCAGCGAAGAAGACGTGGAAGCCGCCAGCGGCATTACCGAAGCCGAGGCCGAGCCCGAGGTCATTGCCAAGGGCAAGGAAGAAGAGGAAGAGGAGGAAGAGTAATCCTCTTCCTGTAGGCCAAAATGCTGCCTGTTGGACAATAACACCCCCTGCTGAGGCAGGGGGTGTTTCTTTGTTGGGAAAGCACGTTTTGAGGAGGAAGTGTTTAGGCCTGGGGTGTGGTGTTTTCCAGCAGCACGGTGTGGATGGGGTAGGGGATTTCAATGCCTTCCTGCGCAAAGGCCGTGTGAATGGCCTGCACTGCGGCGTCTTTGGCTTCCCACAGGCTCACAGCGGCAGGGTCAACCCAGAAATAGAGCGTCATATCAACAGAGGCGTCGTTGAAGGTGTGGAACACGGCCAGCGGCGCAGGGTCGTCTTTCAAGCCGGGGACGCTTTTTTGCAGGGCTGTTTCTGCCACGGTTTTGGCGTGAGCCAGGTCAGTGCCATACGCCACGCCCACTTGCACTTCGATCCGCCGCTTCTCGGCTCGGCTGAAGTTGACGATGGCCGAGGTGTAAACATCGGCATTCGGCAGGTATACCACCCGGCCGTCGAAAGTGCGGATGACGGTGGCCCGCAGGCTGATTTCCTCGACCGTGCCGGCAAAGTCGTTGACCTGAATGGCATCGCCCAGGTCAAAAGGTTGTTGCAGCAAAAGCAGGATGCCCGCCATCAGGTTTTTGCTCACATCTTGCAGGGCAAAACCCACGGTGAAGCCGAGGATGCCTACGCCAGTGAGGAAGGCCGTGATGTTGAAGCCTACTTGCTGAAGGGCCATGCTGGCTGCGAGGCCAATGACGCCCCAGTGGGTGGTCTGCGAGAAAAGCGCCACCAGCGATTTTTCCGTGCCGCGGCGTTCCAGCCACCGCCGGAGGAGTTTCCCCAGCCAGGCTGCAGCCCACACACCGGCCGCCAAAATCACCATCGCGGCGATCAGGTTAGGCAGGAATTTCAGCGTCGTCAGCACCAGTTCGTCCCACGTGACACCCATCGTTTGCCTCCCGGGGTAGAATAGAAATGTGGTGGCATCGTGCTGCCCGAAGTATAACACCGCGAGGCTTTCCCCGTCATGGCTTCCCCTCTGGTTTCCGTGCTGGTGCCGGTTTACAACGCTGCGGCGACGCTGGAAGAGGCGCTCGGCAGCCTTGCCGCGCAGACTTTCCCCGATTATGAAATTGTGGCTGTGGACGACGGCTCGGATGATGGCTCGTTGGCCCTGCTGGAAGCCTGGGCGCGCCGGGAACCCCGCCTGCGGGTGCTGCGGCAGCCCCACCAGGGCGTGACGGCGGCGCTTTCCCGCGGCCTGGAAGCCTGCCGCGCCCCGCTGGTGGCGCGCATGGATGCCGACGATACCGCCCACCCCGAACGCCTTGCCCGCCAGGTTGCCTTTCTGGAGGCGCATCCCGAGGTGGCTGTGCTGGGCACTCGCGTCCGCCTGCACGCCGATGGCTTGCACGGCGGCGGCATGCAGGCGTACCTGGACTGGCAAAACCGCCTGCTCACCGATGCCGCCATCCGCCGCGAGATTTTCATCGAAAGCCCTTTTGTGCACCCCTCGGTGATGTTCCGGCGGTCGGCGGTGCTGGCTGTTGGCGGCTATCAAGAAACTCCCTGGCTGGAAGACTACGACCTCTGGCTGCGGCTTTACCTGGCCGGGGCGCGCTTTGCCAAACTGCCCGCCGTGCTGCTGGACTGGCGCGACCATCCGCAGCGTGTGACCCGCAGCGACAGGCGCGCCTCGCTGGAAAATCTGTTGCGCCTGAAAGCGCACTACCTGGCGCTCGGCCCGCTGCGCGGCCGCGACGCGGTGATTGTGTGGGGTGCGGGCATGGCAGGCCGCCGCCTGAGCAAACATTTGCTGCGGGAAGGCGTGCCACTGACGGCTTTTGTGGATATTGACCCGCGTAAAATCGGCCGCACCCGGCGCGACAGGCCGATTTACGCCGCCGATGCGCTCCCCGACCTGTGGGCGCGCTACCGCTACCCCGCCGTCGTGGTCGCTGTCGGGGCGCGCCACGCGAAAGAACTCATCCGCCCCCGCCTGACGGCCTGGGGCCTGATGGAAGGGCGGGATTGGTGGTTTGCGGCGTAGGCGGGTGGCGGCGTAGTCGCGTTGTCAGATGGTCGGGTAGCGGGGTAGGCGCATCGTGCCGCCTCCCGAATCCCCGAATCCCCAATCCCCCAATCCCTCACCCTGTCCCATCCTTCTCACCTTTGGAGATTTTCCCATGAACCAACTTTCCCGTTTCCCTCTTGCTGCTTTGCCCACGCCGGTGATGCCGCTGCCGCGGCTGAGCGAGGCGCTGGGCTTCCGCCTGCTGGTGAAGCGCGACGACCTCACCGGCCTGGCTTTTGGCGGCAACAAGACCCGCAAACTGGAACTGTTGCTCGCCGATGCCCTCGCCCAGGGCGCAGATATGGTGCTGACCACCGGTGCGGCGCAGTCCAACCATTGCCGCCAGACCGCCGCTGCGGCTGCCAGGGCCGGGCTGGCCTGTCGGCTGGTGTTGATGAAGCCGCCCAAACCTTCCGGCAACCTGCTGCTGGACGGCCTGTTGGGGGCCGAGGTGCGCTGGACGACCCGCGAGCGCCGCGATGCCGACCTGGCGCACGCGGCCGAAGAAGCCGCCGCCGAGGGCCGCAAGCCTTACCTTATCCCTTATGGCGGCTCCAACGCTTTGGGCGCGGCAGCCTATGCTTACGCGCTGGAAGAACTGCTCGCGCAGGATGTGCTGCCCGACACCATCGTCTTTGCCACCTCTTCAGGCGGCACGCAGGCCGGGCTGGTGGCCGGGGCGCGCCTGCTGGGCTTCCGGGGGCGCATTCTCGGCATCAGCGTGGACGAACCGGCCGGGGTGCTCAAGCCGCGCGTCGCCGCGCTGGCTTCCCAAACCACTGCCTTGCTCGGCGAGCCTGCCGATTTTCGCCCCGCTGACATTCTGGTGGAAGACGCCTACGCTGCCCCTGGCTATGGCGTGCTGACCGGGGCTGAGGAAGCCGCCATTTTGCGCTTTGCCCGCGCCGAAGGGCTGCTGGTCGACCCGGTTTACACCGGCCGCGCCGCAGCAGGCTTGCTGGACCTGGCTTCTCAAGGCGCTTTCCGCAAAGGCGAAACAGTGCTCTTCTGGCATACCGGTGGCACCCCCGGCCTGTTTGCCGGCGATTACGCTGAACGCCTTGCTAAAGCCGCAGGGCTGATATAATGGGTGAACAGTGTTCAGCGCTCGGTGAATAGTGCGCCGTTGGGCGCATTCCCCTAATTCCATGTTGAGGAGATGAGCTATGGAACTGCGTAACGTGCCTGGCCCCAAGGCCAAAGCGATTCTGGCGCGTGACCGCGAGGTGATTCCCCCCGCGGTCGCTCGAGTGGCTGATTTTGTGATGTCCCACGGCAAGGGCGCGGAAGTGTGGGACGTGGACGGCTACCGCTATGTGGATTTGATTGCCGGCATTGCCGTCAACTCCACCGGCCACAGCCATCCCAAAGTGGTCAAGGCAATTCAAGAGCAGGCCGAGAAGTTTCTTCACATCTCTGCTGACTATTACCATGAACTTTGGGTACGCCTGGCCGAGCGCCTCAACGATATTGCTCCTTTTGGAGAGCCAGGCATGGTTTTCCTGGCCAATTCCGGTGCGGAAAGCGTCGAGGCCGCGCTCAAAGTGGCCAAGAACTATACCAAACGCAAGTTTTTCATCGCCTTCCTGAGCGCCTTTCACGGGCGCACGATGGGCGCGCTGGCGTTCACGGCCAGCAAGGCCCGCTATCGCGCCAATTATTACCCGTGGATGCCCGGTGTAATTCACGTGCCTTACCCCGATGCCTACCGCCCGGTGCTGGTTTCCAAACCCGGCGAAGATTACGGCGAAACCGTGGTGCGCTATATCGAAGAGCAGGTGCTGGATAAACTGGTACCTGCCGATGAGGTCGCGGGCATCATCGTGGAACCCATCCAGGGGGAAGGCGGCTATGTCGTCCCGCCCGATGGCTTCTTCCCCGCCCTGCGGAAGTTGTGCGACAAATACGGCATCCTGCTCATCGACGACGAAGTGCAGGCGGGCATGGGGCGCACCGGTAAGTGGTGGGCCATTCAGCACTGGAACGTGGAGCCGGATATCGTCTGCACGGCCAAGGGCATTGCTTCGGGGGTGCCGCTGGGCGCCATCATTGGGCGCAAGCACATCATGGAAACCTGGCCCCCTGGTGCCCACGGCAACACCTATGGCGGCAACCCGCTGGCTTCCGCCGCGGCTTTAGCGACGATTGACCTGATTGAGCAGGAATACATGCAGAACGCGGCTGAACTGGGCGCGTATGCCCTGGAACGCCTGCAGGAAATGGCTGAGCGCCATCCGCATATCGGCCAGGTGCGCGGCAAGGGCTTGATGATCGGCGTGGACTTCGTGCGTGACCGCGAGAGCCGCGAATACTACCCCGAATTTCGCGACAAGGTGGTTGATTACACCTTCCGCCTGGGCGCGCTGATGATGGGCTGCGGCAAGAGCACCGCTCGCATGGCCCCTCCCCTGGCAATCACGAAAGCGTTGCTGGATGAAGGGCTGGAGATTTTCGAAGAGGCCATCCGCCTGACCGAAAAAGACCTCGGCTAACCCCCGTTCCCTTTTCCGGGCATCAGGGCCTGGGATATGCCGGTGCCCTGATGCCCGGAGGCCCTGATGCCTTGATGCCCGGATTTTGATTTTCTATGCTCCCCGACTTCCGTATCTACCAACGCGATTCGCTGCTTGAGATCACCCGTGCCCTCACCCAGGAACTTGACCTGGACAAACTGCTGGCGCAGATTTTGCGCTTTGCGGTGGAAATGCTGGCAGGGCAGGCAGGGCTGATCGCGCTGCGCCAGGAACATCGCGGCTGGGAAGTGGCTGCAGCGCACGGCATTCCCTCGGGGTTTCTCAAGCATGTGGAATCGTTGTTGGAGGACGTGCCACTGCACGAAGACGCCGCCCGCCATGAGCTTCCTGAGGTATATCGCCGTCTGGAAGCCCTGACGCGCGCCGCCAGCCTGGGCTTGTTGAGTGGGGTGGGGTTGCCGCTCATTTTCCATCAGCAGGTCATTGGGGTTATTTTCATCTTTCGCAGTTATGCAGGGGTGTTTTCCGCCGACGACCGCGTGTTGCTGCAAAGTTTTGCCGACCAGGCGGCCATTGCCGTGCGCAACGCGCAGCTTTACCAGCAAGTGCGGCACGAAAAGCATCGTCTCGACGCCTTGCTCGATGCCGTCGCCGATGGTATGTTCATTTTGGCCCCCGACCACACCATCGAGCGCTGCAACCCGGCTTTTGCGCGGCTTTATGGTGCGCCGCGTGAGGCCATTCGCGGCTACAAACACGAAGAAATTATCCGTTGGCAGCACGTGGAACACGGCCTGCCGCTGGAAGTCGCCGAGGCCGGTGGCTGGCCGCTGACCCCGCGCGCCACCCTCTACGTCCAGGGCGACCTGCTGCGCCCCAACGACTTGCCGCCGCTGCCCGTGGGCATCACTTACGCGCCGGTGTTGGATACCGAAGGCCGTCTGGTCAACATCATTGCTACAGCCCGCGACATTACCCACTTCCGGGAAGCCGAAGAACTCAAATCCACTTTTATTTCCATCGTTAGCCACGAACTTAAAACCCCCATTGCCCTCATCAAGGGCTATGTCAGCACCCTGCGCCGCGAAGATGTCCGCTGGGATGACCAGATTGTGCAGGAAAGCCTGCAAGTGATTGAAGAAGAGGCCGACCGGCTGGCGCAACTGGTGGAAAGCCTGCTGGAAGCCTCGCGGCTGCAGGCTGGCGCAGTGGAATTGCACAAGGGGGAAGTGTCGCTGTATCATCTGGCGGCGCGGCTGACGCAGCGTATGGCCGTCTCCGACCCCCATCACACTTATGCCAATCAGGTGCCGGAAGATTTCCCGATTGTAGAGGCCGACGAGCAGCGGCTGGAGCAGGTGCTTTCCAATCTGCTTTCCAACGCGGCCAAGTATTCGCCGGAGGGCACGACCATCTGGGTGGAAGGGCTGACCCGCCCCGACCAGGTGGTGGTGTGCGTGCAGGATGAAGGCCCCGGCATTGCCGTGGAAGACGCCCCGCACATCTTCGACCGTTTCTACCGCGCCCACGACGCCGTCAAGCACACCAAAGGCGCGGGGCTGGGGCTGTATCTGGCGCGCGCCATCGTGGAAGCCCACGGCGGCCGCATCTGGGTTGACCCCAGCGAGCGCGGGGCGCGGGTGTGCTTTTCCTTGCCTCGCTGAGCGAAGGCGGGTAAACTCTTACCGCTCGACTAACCGACTAACTGACTAACCTTATCCCATCAACGAGGACCCCCATGCCTAAAACGCAAATTCCCTGCCCCCAGTGCGGCCAGCCGGTGATGGCCGAAATTCGTCAGGTGTTTGACCTCAACGAAGACCCCGCGGCCAAGCAAACGCTGCTTTCCGGCGCGTTCAACATCATCCAGTGCCCCTACTGCGGCTTCCAGGGGCGCGCCGAAGCGCCCATCGTGTACCACGACCCCGAAAAAGAACTGCTGCTCACCTACTACCCCCCCGCTTTGGGGCGCAGCCGCGACGAGCAAGAAAAGGCCCTCGGCGCCTTGCTCAACCAGATCATCAACCGCCTGCCGCCCGAAAAGCGCAAGGCTTACTTATTGCAGCCCCAGACCATGCTCACCTTCCAGGGGCTGGTGGAGCGCATTCTGGAAGCCGACGGCATCACCAAGGAAATGCTCAAAGCGCAGGAAGACCGCGTCCGCCTCATCGAGCGCCTGATGACGGCTTCCGGTGACGATGTGCGCAAGGTGATTCTGGAGCAGGAAAAGGCGCTGGTAGATGCCGATTTCTTCCTGCTGCTGCAGCGTCTGATTGAGGCCGCCAGCATGGGCGGCGACCGCCGCAGCGCCGAGGCCCTGCTGGCTGTGTACAACGCCGCGGTAGAGCACAGCGACTACGGCCAGAAAATCAAAGCCCAACAGGAAGCCGTCAAGGCGGTGGAAGAAACCATCCGCAAACTGGGGGCACGTCCCACCCTCGACGACGTGGTCGATGCCTTCGTCGCTGCGGCGGACGATGATCTGCAATTGCAGGCCCTGGCGGGCACCCTGCGGCCGGTGATGGACTACACCTTCTTCCAGCGGCTCAGCGAGCGCATCGAGGCGGCGTCGGGCGAAGAAAAGGCGCGCCTGGAACGCCTGCGCGAGCGCCTCCTGGAACTCGGCAAGCAGTTCGATGAAATTCTCAACCAGGAGATGGAAGCCCGCCGCCAGATGGTCGAAAAGGTGCTTCAGGCCGAGGATGTGGAAAAGGCTCTGCGGGAAGCCGCGCCTTATATTGACGAGGTTTTCCTGAGCCTGCTGGAAGAGGCGCTGCAGGAAGCCCGCAAACAGGGCGATATTCAGCGCAGCGCCCGCATCAACCAGGTGCTCGAGACTTTGGACAAGATGTTTGCCCCTCCGCCGGAAGTGGCGTTGATAGAAGACCTGCTCAAAGCCCCCGACGAAGCCGCGCGCCACAAACTGCTGGAAGCCCACCGCGACCTGGTCAACGAGGCCTTCGTGCAGCAAATGGCGGCGCTGGTGGGGCAATTGCAACAGCAAGGCGCCCCGGCGGAGACCGTCCGGCGCGCCCACGAAGCCTACCAGCAGGCCATGCGCTACTACATGAGCCACAGCGTGCATTTGTAGGCGGGTTTTGTAGGGCGGGATGCTTTCCCGCCCTGCTTCTTTTGAAAAGGCGCTTTTTGGAGTGCGGCGACAAGTCGCCGCTTTCCAAAGCGGTGCCCAGGCACCGCACTCCAAAAGAAAACGGCTCGCTTTGAGCCCTTTTGGCGGGATGATTTCCTACCTACGCGCTTTCCGGCGGCACGGCGATGGCTTCCACGAGATAGTCGTCTTCCCTTTGCCCTGCCAGCCCGACCACAAGGTGATACAGCGCCCAGAGTTCCAGCGCAAAGGGCAAATAGCCGCCGTAGCCGAGCAGGGGCATCTCGAAAATGTGCCAGAAGCCCACAAAGGGGACGTGATACACCCACTTGGGGTACGAGAAATAGTTCCACATCTCCCAGAAAAAGGCCGTCACCAGCACCCCTGCCCACAAAGTGTAGATGGGCTGCCAGTTGCGCCGCGCCGTCCAGCGCAGCAGCGAGGGAAAGTCCAGCCAAGCGTTGAGGGGTTCCAGCACGAAATATACCGAAAGCCACAAAAAGGGGAAGCAATAGCGCGGGAAGGCCAGCAGCAATCCTAACATTACCCAGCCGCTGAGGAACGCCCCCCACAGCACAGCGGGGGTGGGGCGCACGCGCGGCCCTTTCAGCGGGCGGTTGAAGGGCGAAAAAGTCCGCATCAGTTGCGCGGTGCCAAACACGGCGGGCATCACCGTTGAAAAACTCAGCGTTGCCAGCAGCGCGTACTGGGTGTTGGTGAAGAACTCCCGCCCCACATAGTGCCAGTTTTGCGTGCGCAGGTTGAGGGCCTCGAACAGCCACCATGCCGGGGCGGAGATGATGAACAGCAACACATAGCGCCGCGGCGAGCGACTGAACAGCGATTCCCCCCGGCGGCAGAAGGTCAGTGCGTCCACCGTGAGCGCATAGCCCAGCCACAGCGGGAAAAAGGCCAGATGGGTACGCAGGCCGGGCCAGAACCAGTTGACCGGCCAGAACACGGCGACCAACGCCAGCCCAATCCATCCACGGCGCGGAAAAGCACGGGCTTTACACCAATGTGACATGATCGACCTCGGTTGAGAGAAGTTGAGTGATGCCTTAAACTTTTATCAGAAATCCGTAAAATCTGGAAGAGCATGCTGGCAAAGGGGGAAACTTTGGTAGAATGTAAGCAGGTTCCGTAGCGCCACTAATAAGGAAACAGCCTTTACGGGCGGTTTCCCGATGGCAAGCGACCCAAGCACCACGGAAACGTGTGAAGGAGGCAGTACCGTGGCCGGAATGGAACGGTTCACTCAAAGGGCTCGGCGGGTGCTGAGCCTGGCGCATCAGGAAGCCGAACAGATGCGCCATTCCCAAATTGGCAGCGAACATCTGCTGCTCGGCCTGGTGCGTGAAGAAGGCGGCGTGGCCGGGCGGGTTTTGCGCGAATTGGGGCTGGAGCCGCAGCGTGTGCAGGAAATCGTTGCCCGGCAAATCGGCCCCGGAGATTATACCGGGGGCCAGATTGACCTGGCCCCTGAAACCCAGCAGATTTTGCGTTACGCTCTGGAAGAAGCCACGCGCCTGGGGCATCAGTATATCGGCACCGAGCATCTTTTGCTGGGCCTGCTGCGGATGCCCGATAGCATGGCGATGCGCGTGCTGCACCGCCTGGGCGTCACGCCCGACCAGATTCGGCGGCAAACCCGCCGGGTGTTGCACGAAACCGGCAGCATGACATCCACCCGCCCCCAGGCCGGAAGGCGCGGCAAGAAAGAGCAAAAAAAGGCTTCGTTGTTGGAGCAACTGGCCACCGACCTCACCGCCCTGGCCGAAGCAGGCGAACTGGACCCCGTCATCGGGCGGGAGACCGAAATCGAGCGCGTCATTCAAATTCTGGCGCGGCGCACCAAAAACAACCCGGCCCTCATTGGCGAGCCCGGTGTGGGCAAAACCGCCATCGTGGAAGGCCTGGCCCAGCGCATTGTGGAAGGCAATGTGCCCGCGCCACTTCTGGGCAAGCGGGTGCTGCAACTGGATGTCGGCTCGCTGGTCGCGGGCACCATATACCGTGGTCAGTTCGAGGAACGCCTGAAGCGCGTGATCGACGAACTCAAGGCGTCTGAAGCCATCCTCTTCATCGACGAATTCCACATGCTGGTGGGCGCGGGTGCGGCAGGCTCGGCGGTGGACGCAGCCAACATCCTCAAACCCGCGCTTTCCCGCGGAGAATTGCAGGTCATCGGCGCGACCACGCTGGACGAGTACCGCAAGTACATCGAAAGCGACTCGGCCCTGGAGCGCCGCTTCCAGCCGGTGATGGTGGACGAGCCCTCGGTGGAAGAGACGGTAGAGATTCTCAAAGGCGTGCGGCCGGTGTATGAAGAACACCACCACCTCAGCATCTCCGACGAGGCGCTGGAATCGGCGGCGCGGCTTTCCGCCCGCTATGTCAGCGACCGCTTTTTGCCCGACAAGGCCATCGACCTGGTGGACGAGGCGGCTTCCCGCGTGCGGATGTACAAAAGCCCCACCGCCCAGCAAAGCCGCGCCCTGATCGACGAACTCCGCCGCCTGCGGGAAAACCTGGCCCTCGCGCTGGAAAACAACCAGTCCGAAGAGGCTTATGCCCTCCAAGAGAGAATCCGCGCGGTCGAAGCCGACCTGGAGCAACTGCGCGTCGGTTGGGACCGGGCCACCAGCCCCACGGTGACGTCGGAAGACATCGCCGAGGTGGTTTCCATGTGGACGGGCGTGCCTGTGACCCAACTCGCCAACGAAGAGAGCGAGCGCCTGCTGCGCATGGAAGAGGAACTCAAGCGCCAGATTGTGGGGCAGGATGAAGCCATCGAAAGCATCGCCAAAGCGGTGCGGCGGGCGCGGGCTGGCCTGAAAGACCCCCACCGCCCGATTGGGTCTTTCCTCTTCCTCGGCCCCACCGGCGTGGGCAAGACCGAACTCACCAAAGCCCTGGCGCGCTTCATGTTTGGCAGCGAAGACGCCCTCATCCACCTGGATATGTCGGAATTCATGGAGCGCCACACCACCAGCCGTTTGGTGGGCGCCCCGCCGGGCTATGTGGGCTACGAGGAAGCCGGACAACTCACCGAAGCCATCCGCCGCCGTCCTTATTCCATCGTGGTGTTCGACGAAATCGAAAAAGCCCATCCGGAAGTCCACAACATGCTGCTGCAAATCATGGAAGAAGGCCACCTCACCGATGCCAAAGGCCGCAAGGTGGATTTCCGCAACGCCATCATCATCATGACCTCCAACGTGGGCGCCGACATGATCAAGCGGCAGACCTCGCTGGGCTTCCGCCTGCAGCGCGATCAGGCGCTGGAAGAGCGGCTTTCGTATCAGGAGATGCGCAAGAAGTTGCTGGAATCGCTGAAGCGTGTCTTCCGCCCTGAGTTCATCAACCGTGTCGATGCGGTCATCGTCTTCCGCTCGCTGAGCAAGGAAGACATCTTGGAAATCGTCTCGCTGGAACTGGGGAAGGTGCAGGCGCGGCTGGCCGAGCAAGGCTACACGCTGGAAGCCACCCCCGCGGCGCTGGAACGCCTGGCCGAACTGGGCTATGACCCTGAGATGGGCGCCCGTCCTCTGCGGCGGGTCATCCAGCAGAAAGTGGAAGACCCGATTTCGGAAGCTCTGCTGGGTGGGGCGTTTGGCGAAGGCACAGGTATTGTGGTGGATGTGGACGAAGAAGGCGAAATTGTGCTGCGCGCGGCTGAGGAAACCAGCGAGGAAAGCCCGCCCGCCCTGCCACTGCCGGCAGCGTAGGGCGTGTGCTCTCGCACCGAAGCCGTCTCGCTTGAGATGAGGTAAACAAACAACGGCAATTTTGCATCGGCAAACACCCGCCGATACCGATGCCCCAGTGTGTCCCAGACCACTGGGGCATCGAAGTTGGGGCGGGTGACGATGAGCGCGCAGGGGTCGAAGGGAGGCCAGGCAGCCGCGAAACGTGCCGTGGGGTTAGTGACGAGCACGTGCTCGAACCGTAGCCCTGGCTTGGAAGGGCTCAGGAGATACCAGAAAACATACTCTAACCCGTTGGCGTTGGTGTATAGCCCAATCTGATTGCATTGGGTGTTTTCCAACACGCTCATGGCCTGCACATAAGGCTGCTGCAGCCTACGGGCAGGCAGAAAGAGGCGCTCTGTGGGCGAAAGATGCCGGATGTTGCTGGCACCTTGCAAGGGGCGTTGCACGTTTTGGAAAAGCGGGCGAGGCACCAGGGCCAAGATGGTGAGCAGTGCCAGCCCGGCCACCCATTTGCGTCCCCGGCTTGCTCGCTGGAGCAGCCAGACCACCACGGGCACGCTCATCAGCAGCCAGGGGAGTTGCAGGCGGGTAATCCAGGGCTGCCATTTAATCAGGGCGGTGAAAAGTCCCCACGAGGCCCACAAAGCCAGGGTGTAAGTGCGCAGCGTGCGGTCGCCTTTCCAAAGGGTCAGCGGCGTGGCGAGTAAAAGAATCAGGAGGTAGGTGAAGGCGCCTCCTTCGTCTTCGCTGGGCAGTTTCCGGTTGGGTACGTGGAAGGTGTGGCCCTTCTCGGTAAAGCGCGGGTCGGAAGGGTCTAAATGCAGTAAATGTTGGTGCACCCATACCACACCGCGCTCGGTGGGGGTAGCCAGCGAAAAGGCCGTATGTGGAATGTAAGGGTAGCCTGCCGAGGCATCGGAAGCCATTTGACGCAGGTTGTTCGATACCCACCCGCGCCAGTCAAGGCCTTCCATGAAATAAAACTGACGGACGCCGGGTGAGCCAAAGGGGTGCCCAAAGACTTCCCAATTGCGGTACCACGGCCCTGCCACCAGCGCCCCAGTGAAAGCCGCCGCCAGCAAAAGCCAGCGCCATTGCCTGTCGCGCAGCATTAGCACCAGCCACCACACCCCGAAGACAAACAGCCAGGGGTAAGCGGTGCCTTTGGTACGGAGTGCAAGCCCCAGCGCCAGGGCGCCTGCCAGCAGCCAGTGGGGGTTGCGCGAGCGGCGGTAGAGCAGCAAAGTGTAGAGGAAGCCCACCGCCCAATAGGCAATTACCAGGTCGTTTTGGGTGCTGGAAGCCTGCAGAATTGCCATGGGGATGGCTGCGACGGCCCACCGTGCCCAAACGTTGCTGGCGCGTGGCACCACCAACTGCACGAAATCTGGCAGCACAATGAAAAGGCTCAAGAGTGCCCACCACTGCACGAATGCAGCAAAATGATCGCTGCCTGTGAGCAGCCGCAGCCACAACATGGTTTCTTCTGCCCACGGCATCTGGTAAATCTGGCGCAGAATGTGGGTGGGGTAAGGTGCGACGCTGTGGTCTTGTGCCCAGTGAATGACTCGCCCCAGGTGGTAAGTCCAGGCGTCTATGGTGTTGGGAGGTGTCACCCAGGCCAGGTAAGCCGTGACACCCAAAATCAGCAGCGGCAGGCTCCAACTCAGCAGGGTTTCCCGCGAAACTTCCGGCCAGCGCGGGCGTTGCGAGGGTGGTGTGGTGTGCCACAGGTATCCCACCATCGCGGCGAAAGCCAGTGTAAGCGTTCCTTGCGCTACCACGGCGGCGGTGGGCGTCAGCAACCGCCACCAACTCAGCCCTTCAGTGAGTAATGCTAAGATGGCGCCAAAGAGCAGGGTAGCGAGGAAATACGCGCGCGCCCAGGGCAGCCGCGCCCGCAGGCGTACTACCACCGTGAGCAAAAGCCAATTGAGGGGGAGTAACCAGGTCATGGGGGCGTGGTCTCCTGGTTGGTCTGAGAACGCTTTCTCATTTTAACCCACTTGCCCTCACCGCCTGCCCGGCTGGGGCGTCGGTGAGGGCAAGCGCATGGCGTCTTTGTTGCGCCGATTATTCGAGCACGGGCACGAACTTGAATTGGGTGACGTCTACCAGCCCTTTATCCGAAAGCCGCAGTTCGGGGATGACGACCAGCGCCATCAGGGCAAGTTGCATGTTGGGGTTCTGAATGGTGCAGCCGCATGCACGGAAGCCTTCCAGCACGGTGGCGGCTTTTTTCGCCACGACGTCGGCGCGTTCGGTGGACATCAACCCCGCGATGGGCAGTTCCACCAGGCCGATGACCTGACCGTCTTTCACGACCACCTGACCACCCTGCACCTCCGCGAGTTTGTTGGCCGCGACAGCCATGCTTTCTTCGTCAGTGCCGACCACGAGCATGTGGTGGCTGTCGTGCGCCACGGTGGAAGCTACCGCACACTTGCCGCGGAAGCCAAAGCCGTGCACCAGGCCCACCTGCACCGTGCCAGTGGCGTGGTGGCGTTCTACCAGCGCGGCTTTGGCCAGGTCCAGGTCGGCGTTGGGCTTCACTTCGCCGTCGGTGACGGGCACTTCCATCACCAGGTGTTTGGTGGGCGCCTGCCCTTCGATGATGCCGATGACATGGGCTTTGACCGTGCCGCTGGCTTTGGGCGCGGGCAGGCGGAAGTCGGCGGCAGTGAGCGGGTGCCCCAGGTGCACCGATTGCCGCGCCCATTCGGGGTAGGGGTAGGCGGGCAAGTCAATCAGCATTTTGCCGCCTTCGGCAATCAGGCGGCCTTTGGCAAACACCTTGTGCGCGTGGAAGTCGGCGATGTCGGGCACCAGCAGGATGTCAGCCCAGCGGCCCGGGGCGATCATGCCGATGTCGCGGCTGAGGCCGAAGTGTTCGGCGGTGTTGATGGTCATCATCTGGATGGCGGTCAGCGGCGGCAGCCCCTGGCTGACCGCGTGGCGCAGCACACGGTCCATGTGGCCTTCGTTGACCAGGGTTTCGGCGTGGCTGTCGTCGGTGCAGAGCAAAAAGCGGCGGGAATCCAGCCTCATTTCGGTAATGGCTTTGACCTGCGGGGCGACATCCAGCCAGCCGGAGCCGTAGCGCAGCATAGCCTTCATGCCCTGGCGGACGCGAGCCACTGCGTCTTCCAGACGGGTGCCTTCGTGGTCGTCTTCGGGGCCGCCGGCCACATAGCCGTGGAAGGGCAGGCCCAGGTCGGGGCTGGCGTAGTGCCCGCCGATGGTCTTGCCCGCGGCGGCGGTTTCGGCCATTTCGCGCAGCATTTTTTCGTCGCCGTTGAACACGCCGGGGAAGTTCATCATTTCGCCCAGGCCGATGATGCCTTCCCATTGCATGGCCTCGGCAACATCTTCGGGCGTAATCGAGCCGCCGGGGGTTTCCAGCCCGGGGGCGGAAGGCACGCACGAGGGCACCTGCACCCACACGTGGATGGGCTGCTGGCGGGCTTCGTCCACCATCAGGCGCACGCCCTTCAGGCCGAAGACGTTGGCAATTTCGTGGGGGTCAACGAACATGCCCGTGGTGCCGTGGGGGGCGGCGGCGCGCACGAATTCCGTCACCGTGACCATGCCCGATTCCACGTGCATGTGGCCGTCCAGCAGGCCGGGCACGAGGTACATGCCTTCGGCGTCCACCACGGTGGTGTGCTCGCCGATGGCGTGGGAAGCATCGGCGCCTACGAAGGCAATGCGGCCATCGGCCACCGCGACGTCGGTGTGGGGGATGATTTCGCCGCTCTGCACGCTCACCCACTTGCCGTTGCGGATGACCAGATCCGCGGGTTCGCGCCCCATAGCGACGGCGACGAGTTTCTGGCGGGTTTGATACCAGGTTTTGGCGTCCATGATAACCTCCGCGTGATAAGGGAACCGCAGATTTCACAGATTACGCAGATTTTTTCTGTGAAATCTGCGTAATCTGTGGTTTTGTCTTACCCGGCGATGCGGCGGGCGGCCTGGTTGTGGGCTTCAATCAGTGTGGGCAAGTCCACGGTGGTGAGTTGGCCTTCCTTCACCACGAACTTGCCGCCCACCACGGTGTAATCGGCGCGCACGGGCGCGCAGAAGACCAACGCGGCTACTGGGTCGTGCAGCGCGCCGGCGTAGTCTAAGCGGTTGAGGTTTACCGCGAAGAAGTCGGCGGCTTTGCTCGGGGCGAGTTGGCCGATGTCGTCGCGGCCCAGCACACGCGCGCCACCGCGGGTTGCCATTTCCAACGCCTGCCGCGCGGTCAGCAGCGGCGGCGCGCCCGAGCCGCTGCGCGAAAAGCCCAGCACGCCGGAGCGCACCCGCGCCAGCAGCATCGCCAGGCGGGTTTCCTCCAGCAGGTGCGAGCCGTCGTTGCTCGCCGAGCCGTCCACGCCCAGGCCCACCGGCACGCCGGCCATCAGCATTTCGTAAATCGGCGCAATACCGGAGCCTAAGCGCATGTTGGAAGCCGGGCAGTGCGCCACCCCCACGCCGTGTTCCGCATAGAGGGCGATTTCCTCATCGTTGACGTGGATGCTGTGGGCAAACCACACATCGGGGCCGATCCAGCCCAGTTCTTTCATGTAGGCCACGGGCTTTTTGCCGAATTTTTCCACGCAGAAAATTTCCTCGTCCTCGGTTTCGGCGAGGTGGGTGTGCAGGCGCACGCCGTATTCGCGCGCCAGTTTGGCGCTTTCCCGCATCAGGTCGGCGGTCACGCTGAAGGGCGAGCACGGCGCGAGCACAATTTGCAGGAATGAGCCGGGGTTGGGGTCGTGATATTGCTCAATCAGCCGCTGGGAATCCTTGAGGATGAAGTCTTCCTCTTCCACCACGCTGTCGGGCGGCAGGCCGCCCTTGCTCTCGCCGAGGCTCATGGAGCCGCGCGAGGCGTGCAGCCGCAGGCCGACTTCCTGCGCGGCTTCTATTTCATCATCCAGCCGCGCACCGTTGGGGTAGAGATACCAGTGGTCAAAGGCGGTGGTGCAGCCGGAAAGCGCCAGTTCGGAAAGCGCGGTTTTGGTGGCAATGCGGAATTCCGGCGGGGTGATGCGCGCCCAAATGGGGTAGAGGGTGGTCAGCCAGTGGAAGAGGTTGGCATCTTGCGCCGCGGGGATGACGCGGGTGAGGGTCTGGTAGAAATGGTGGTGGGTGTTGATCAGGCCGGGCAACACGATGTGCCCGCTCAGGTCAAGGATTTCATCGGCGGTCGAAGGCAGTTCGGCGGTAGGGCCTACTTGTTCGATAAAGCCGTCACGGATGAACATCCCGCCGTTGGGGATTTCCCGGCGGGCGTCATCCATTGTCACTAAAACTTCAGCGTTGCGGATGAGGAGAGTGGACATAGGTTGGGGGTTAGGTATTGGGTATGGAGATGAAAGGGATTTGTGCTTTATTAGCCCCCTATTGTACCGCAAAATCAACCCTGGCCGTGGTAAGATTGGTCGTTGTTGCGACGCCCCGACCAAGCGACGACTTGACTACATGACGACGTAGGAGCGCTCATGCTTTCCTTCTATACCGACCTACCCAACCATTTCAGCCTGCCCCGCCGCATCAACCGGCTGGGCGAACTGGCCTACAACCTCTGGTGGACCTGGCAGTCGCGCGCCCAACGGCTTTACCGCTACATTGATGCTTCGCTTTGGGAAGCCACTTACCACAACCCGGTGCGCTTCCTCAAGCAGGTGCCGCGCGCCCGCCTGAATGCGGTGGCTGCGAACAAGCATTTTCTCAGCCGCTACGATGCGGTCATAACCGCCTTCGACCGCTACCTGCAGGCTAAAGCGACATGGTTCCACCACGAATATCCTGACGTTGACGGCATCATTGCTTATTTTTCCACCGAGTTTGGGCTGCACGAAACCCTGCCTATCTATGCCGGTGGCCTGGGCGTGCTTTCGGGCGATCACCTCAAGGAAGCCAGCGACCTCGGCCTGCCTCTGGTGGCCGTGGGCTTCTTCTACACCCACGGCTACTTTACCCAACGTATCAGCGAAGACGGCTGGCAGGAAGCCCTGCCCGTGGACCTGAACTACGACGACCTGCCCATCATTCCTCTCTACGACGAGGAAGGCAATCCCCTGACGGTTTCGGTGGCGCTCCCCGACCGTGACGTCCGCGTGCGGTTGTGGACGATTCAGGTGGGGCGCGTGCCGTTAGTGCTGCTCGATACCGATGTAGAAGGCAACACCCCCGCCGACCGTCAGTTGACTTCCCGCCTTTACAGCAGCGAACTGGACTTGCGCATTTCGCAGGAAATCATTTTGGGCATCGGCGGCGTGCGCGCCCTGCGGAAACTCGGCTGCGCGCCGCAGGTGTGGCACATGAACGAGGGGCACTCGGCGTTCATGACCCTGGAACGCATCCGCGAGGGGGTGGCGCAGGGCAAAACCTTTGAGGAAGCCGCGCAGGAAGTCGCCCGCAGCAGCGTGTTCACCACCCACACCCCGGTGCCTGCGGGCAACGACGAATTCCCCACGTGGCTGGTGGAACGCTATTTCGCCCGCCTGTGGCCGGAACTCGGCCTCACCCGCGACGGCTTCCTGGATCTGGCGCGCCGCGAGCACACCTGGGGCGAAACCTTTTCCATGCCCATCCTTGCCCTGCGCTTAGCCGAATATCGCAACGGCGTTTCGGAACTGCATGGCCGTGTTGCCCGCAAGATGTGGCACTTCCTCTGGCCTGAGCGCAAGGAAGACGACGTCCCCATCACCCACATCACCAACGGCGTGCACGTGGATACCTGGCTGGCCCGCCGCTTAGGGCTGCTCTTTGACCGCTATCTGGGTGCGGACTGGCGAGAGCACATGGACGACCCCGAAATCTGGGAGCAGGTTGACCGCATTCCCGACGGTGAACTGTGGGCGGTGCGCCGCCACCTGAAGCGCAAACTGGTAGCCTACCTGCGGGAACGCGCCCGCAAAATGTGGCTGGAACTGCGGGTGCATCCGGTGCAGGTGGTGGCTTCCGGCGTGCTGCTCGACCCCTACGCGCTCACCATTGGCTTTGCCCGCCGCTTTGCCACCTACAAGCGCGCTAACCTGGTGCTGAGCGATTTCGAGCGCCTGCTCAGCCTGCTCAACCGCCCCAACATGCCGGTGCAAATCATCTTTGCGGGCAAAGCCCACCCCGCCGACGAGCCGGGCAAGCGCCTGATTCAGGAGGTTTACCGCAAGGTCAAACTGGCAGAAAACGGCGGGCGCTTAGTGTTCGTGGAAGATTACGACATGAACCTGGCCCGTTACTTAGTGCAGGGCGTGGATGTGTGGCTGAACACGCCCCGCCGCCCCAACGAGGCTTCGGGCACCTCGGGCATGAAAGCCGCCATCAACGGCGTGCTCAACTTTTCGGTGCTGGACGGCTGGTGGCGGGAAGGCTACAACGGGCGCAACGGCTGGGCCATTGGCGACGAAACGGAATACGACGACCCCGCCGCGCAGGACGCCGCTGACGCCGAAAGCCTGTATGCCGTGCTGGAAAACGAAATCATCCCGCTCTATTACAAGCGCCGCTCTTCCGATGGCCTGCCTGCCGAGTGGTTGGCGCGGGTGCGGGAATCCATCCGCACGGTGACGCCGCAGTTCAGTACCCGCCGCATGGTGAAAGAGTACATGCGGGCGCTCTATGCGCCAGCGATGCAAGGGAAGGCAGCCGATGCGGATTTGCCACCCTTGCAAGGGTGAGGCGCTGTAACGGTGAAAGAGGCCGCCAAGAGGGGGAATGCAAAGGCGCGGAGGAAAATCGGCGGCGCAATCTGTGGCTTTCCCATCGGTGCCAATCGGCGTCATCGGTGGATTATTTTGGAGTGCGGCGACGCGTCGCCGCTTTGGAAGGCGGCATCACGATGGCGCACTCCGAAAGAAAAGACCTGTCAGGTTTCCGGAAACCTGACAGGTCTCAACGCGAGGCAAACGGGGCGGCTTTTACAGCCCGTAAATCTCGCCGTATTTCTGCTTCAGGTAGCGCATGTAGGGCACGGGGTCGATTTCTGAGCCGGTGACGCGCTTCACCAGTTCCTGCGGTTCAAACTTCGCGCCGTGGCGGTGGACGTGTTCCCGCAGCCAGGCCAGCAGGTCGGCGAAGTTGCCGCCGCGGATTTGCTCATCCAGGTTGGGGATGTCGGCGCGGATGCGTTCCCACCACTGCGCCGAAATCAGGTTGCCGAGGGCGTAGGTGGAGAAGTAGCCGATGGAGCCCATCGACCAGTGGATGTCTTGCAGCACGCCGTGGGCGTCGTCGGGGGGCGTCACGCCTAAGTATTCCTGCATTTTGGCGTTCCACACCTCGGGCAGGTCGGCCACTTTCACCGTACCTTCCAGCAGGGCGATTTCCAGTTCCAGCCGCAGCATGATGTGCAGGTTGTAGGTCGCCTCGTCGGCTTCGGTGCGGATGAGGGAAGGCTGCACCCGGTTGATGCCCTTGTAGAAGGCCGAAAGGCTGACGTTGCCCAGTTCGGCGGGGAAGACTTCCTGCAGGCGGGGGTAGAAGTGTTCCCAGAACGGCAGGGAGCGCCCGACCAGGTTTTCCCACAGGCGCGATTGCGATTCGTGAATGGCCAGGGAAGCGCCGTGGCCGAGGGGCGTGCGTTCCAGTTCGGGGGCGATGCCCTGCTCGTAGAGGGCGTGGCCGCATTCGTGCATGGTGCCAAACAGGCCGGTGCCGAGGTAGTCCGGCTCAAGGCGGGTGGTGATGCGCACGTCGTTGACGCTGAAGTTGGTGGTGAAGGGGTGCGCCGATTTGTCCTGCCGCCCGCGGTTCCAGTCATAGCCGAATTTGGTGATCACTTCGACGCCGAAATCCCACTGTTTTTGCTCGTCGAAGGGCTGGTGCAGGAAGGCATCGTCTACCTGCGGGCGCTCGGCAATGGCGCGGATGAGTTCCACCTGCTGGGGGCGCAGGGCGTCGAAAATGCGCTGGACGTCGGCGGTGGTCAGGCCGGGCTCGAAGTCGTCCAGCAGCGGGTCGTAGATGTGGTCGTAGGGGGTGAAGAAGTTGGCGTATTCCTGCCGCAGTTCGACGATGCGCTGCAGGTGCGGCTGGAAAATGCGGAAATCGGACTTGGCTTTGGCCTCTCGCCAGGCCATGATGGCGAGGGAAGCCACTTTGCTGCTTTCTGCCACGAAATCGGAAGGCACTTTGGTGGCTTTGAGGTAATCGCGGCGGGCGACTTTGACCAGGCGGGCTTCGTCGGAATCGGGGTCCCAGTCGGCGGCGTCGCCGGCGAGGTCTTCCAGCAGTTGGCCGATTTCGTCGCTGGTGAACTTGTCGTGGGCGATGCGGCTGAGGGTGCTCAGTTGCTGGCCGCGGGCCTGCGCGCCGCCCGGCGGCATGTAGGTTTCCTGGTCCCAGCCGAGCACGGCGGCAGCCATGTGAATATCCCACACCTCCCCTAAGCGTTCCTTAAGGCGTTGCAATTTGTCGTCAGACATGGTGTCGGTTCTCCCAAGAAGGAATTGCGGCTGCAAGCGTTGTATGGAGTGTAGCCGTACCGATATTATACGCCAAAAGGATGAGGGGAACGAGGCAATGGTACAATAGACCCATGTGGGTTGAAGCCGTGCATCGGTGGTTCGAAGTCAACCGCCCGTTGGTGCTTTTTGTCAGCGGGCAGGTGTTTTTCGTGATGGGCATGGCGATTTTGCTGCAGACGCGTCGTTATTCGCGGCTGGCGCTGGCGCGTGGCATGCCCTGGCTGGCCGCGTTTGGGATTTTGCACGGGCTCTATCAGTGGGGGAGCCTCTTTGGCCGCTGGCACCAGGCCCACGGCCCGGAAAGCGTCAACACCATTTTCGATGCCTTGCAATTGCTGCTGCTGGCCGCTTCGTTCGCGGCACTTTTCCAGTTCGGCGTACGTTTGCTCCAGCCCTTGCCGGCGAAATTCCGCTGGGGCGGGGCGCTGCCGCTGGTGCTGCTGCTGGTATGGCTGGTGGGACCGTTTTACCTCGGCCTGGCGTTGGGAAGCGACGTCCATCAATGGCGCACCAGTGCGGAAATTTGGGCACGTTACGGGTTGGGGTTCCCCGGCGCAGTGGTGGCCGCCATGGGGCTGCGGCGGCAGGCCAAACTGCGGCTGCTGCCGCTGGAATTCCCCTCGATTTACAACCTGCTGCGGGTGGCAGGCGTGGCGTTGTTGGGGTATGCCGTGCTGGGCGGGCTGGTCGTGCCCAAGGCGTCCTTTTGGCCGGCCTCGGTGCTGAATGCCCAGGCTTTCGAGCGGATGTTCGTGGCGCCGGTGGAAGTCTTCCAGGGCGCGGACGGCCTGGTGCTGGCGATCGCCGTCATTTTGGGGTTAGACGTGTTTGAATTTGAAACCCAGCGCCTGATTGAGCGCATGGAGCAGGCGCAGGTGGTGGCGATTGAGCGCGAGCGCATCGCGCGCGACCTGCACGATGGCGCCATTCAGCGTGTGTACGCGGCCGGGCTGCTGGCGCAATCGCTCCAGCGGCAGGCGAAAGACCCGGCCATGCAAGAGGGGCTGGCGCACTTGATGGAAGGCATCAATGCCGCGATTGCCGAACTACGGCGTTTTCTTTCGGAATTGCGCGAACAGGAGACGCTTTACCTAGGCCCGGCGCTGGAATCGCTGGTGGAGGAGGCTCGCCGCATTTCGGGCACGGAAATTTACCTGGAGGTAGATGAAGTCCCCCCCATGTCGCCCGAGGCCACCGCACATGTGATTTCCTTTGCCCGTGAGGCGCTTTCGAATGCCATTCGGCATGCCCGCAGCCCGTTGATTGAGGTGCGGCTTTCCTATGTCCCGGCCCGGCGGCGCATGCGTTTGGAAGTCAAAGACCACGGTGTTGGTTTGCCCGAGGACCCGGACATGGGCTACGGCTTGCGGAACATGCGCGACCGGGCCCGCTTGCTGGGCGGGACGCTTTCCCTGGTTTCGGAACACGGTAAGGGCACCCGTGCGGTGCTGGATGTGCCCCTCGACAATATTGTGCGGAAGGAGAGAGGCTGATGCGAACGCGCTTGTTGCTGGTGGACGACCACGAAGTGGTGCGGCTGGGGCTGCGAACCCTGTTGGAAGCCGAGCCCGATATGGAGGTGGTGGCCGAAGCCGGCACCGCCGATGAAGCGTTGGATAAGGTCGCCCGCTACCGCCCCGATGTGGTGGTGATGGATGTGCGCTTGCCCGGCAAAAGCGGCCTGGAAGCCTGCCGCCTGATTCGGCAACAGCACCCCACCACCCAGGTTGTGATTTTGACCTCTTACCTGAGCGAAGAGTTTGTCTCCCATGCCCTGCGGGCAGGGGCGGCGGGCTACGTGCTCAAAGAGGTGGGCGGCACTGAGTTGGTGAACGCTATTCGCAACGCCCGCGAGGGGCGGGTGGCTTTCGACCCCCACACCGCCAGCCAAATGGTGGCCCGGCTGCGCAAACTGGAAGCCCACATCGAAGAATCGGCCTTCAAAGGCCTTTCACGGCGGGAAATGGAAGTGTTGGTGCTGATTTCGCGCGGCAAGAGCAACCGGGAAATTGCCCACAAACTCAGCCTGAGCGAAGGCACAGTGCGGAATTACGTTTCGGCCATTATCGAGAAATTGGGCATGCGCAACCGCATCGAACTGGCGACGTATGCCGTGCAGCACCACATTTCGGAGTGGATGCCCGACATCGACGACGATTGACCCCAAAGCACGCCGCGGGATGCGCCCGTTGAGCGCCCTGGTTGAGCACGATAGCACCATTGCAAACATCCCACCTTCCGAAGGAGTTTTCCATGCCCGAAGCCTTCATCGTCTCCGCCGTGCGCACGCCGATTGGGAAGGGGAAGCCCGCGGGGGCTTTGTATCCCTTCCAGCCGGTGGAACTGGCGTCTGCGGTCTTGACGGAAGCCGTGCAACGCGCCGGCGTCCGCCCTGAGTGGGTGGACGATGTCATTTGGGGCGTCGTGACCCCCATCCGCGACCAGGGCGCTAACCTGGGGCGGTTGGCCGTGCTCAAGGCCGGTTTCCCGGTGGAGGTGCCTGCCGTGAGCATCAACCGCATGTGCGGTTCCAGCCAGCAGGCTGTGCATTTTGCTGCCCAGGCGATCCTGGCTGGTGACATGGACATTGTGGTCGCGGGGGGCACTGAGATGATGTCGCACCAGCCTCTGGGCGCCGATTACCCAGAAAAATGGCCTGAGATGCCCCACAAAATGGTGCACCAGGGCATCAGCGCGGAGTTGATTGCTGAAAAGTGGGGGCTGAGCCGGGAAGAACTGGATGATTTTGGCTATGAAAGCCATCGGCGGGCCATGCGCGCCATTCAGGAAGGCCGCTTTGACGCGCAAATTTTGCCCCTCACCCGCCCCGATGGCCGCGTGGTGAAGGTAGATGAAGGCGTACGTATGCCGCCTGACCGCGAGAAAATGCGCACCCTGCCGCCTGCCTTCAAGCCCGATGGCGTGGTCACCGCCGGCAACGCGAGCCAGATTAGCGACGGCGCGGGGGCGCTGGTGATTGCTTCTGCCAGGGCCGTGGGGCGCTGGAACCTGATGCCCCGCGCTCGCATTGTGGCCCGGGCGGTGGTCGGCACTGACCCCACGCTGATGCTCGACGGCCCCATCCCCGCGACCCGCAAGGTGCTCAAGATGGCCGGGCTTTCGCTGGATGAGATGGATGTCATTGAAATCAACGAGGCTTTTGCCAGCGTGGTGCTGGCCTGGCAGCGGGAACTCCAGCCCGACATGCGCAAGGTGAACCCCAACGGCGGCGCGATTGCCCACGGCCACCCGTTAGGCGCCACCGGGGCGATTTTGATGACCAAATTGCTCTACGAACTGGAACGCATCCGTGGGCGTTATGGCCTGCAGGTGATGTGCATCGGTCACGGCATGGCGACCGCCACCATCATCGAGCGCGTGTGATTGTATGAGCATCCAGGAAAACCGCTGAGAGTATCCTGCATCCTGCACCCTGCATCCTGCACCCTGCACCCTGCATCCTGCAACTTGCAACTTGCAACTTGCAACTTGCACCCCACCCTTAGCGCGATGCGGCGTTGAGCACTTCCACCAGCCACTGCAAGGCCTGCCCGGCAGTGGCTTTTTTGTTGCCGATGCGGTCGTGGGGCCAGACGAAGCGGCGCGCCCATGTGCCTTCCGGCGTGCTGATGGCAATCCACGTGGTGCCTACCGGCTTTTCGCGGGTGCCGCCGCCCGGCCCTGCCACGCCGCTGACCGCAATCGCGACGTCGGCGGCCAAAGCCCGCTTCGCGCCTGCGGCCATCAACCGCACCACCGGCTCGCTGACCGCCCCGTGGGCTTCCAGCACCGCCCACGGCACGCCCAGCAGCCGCACTTTGGCGTCGTAGGCGTAAGCCATGACGCCGCCAGCAAAGTAGGCCGACGAGCCGGGAATGTCGGTGATGCGGCTGCCAATCAGCCCACCGGTGCACGATTCTGCAGTTGCCAGCCGCCAGCCCCGCTCGACCAGCAGGGGGCCAATGAGTGCTTCGGGGGCCTGCCACTGCTCCGGCGTCAGGTCGCGGCCTTCCATTTCGTCGGCCAGCGCCTCGAAATAAGCCCGCATGACGGCGTCGCGGCGGGCGGCTACGGCCCGCGCCGCGGGGGTAAACAGGCGTTCCCGCAGGCGGCGCAGTTTGAAAAGATGTTCGTGGTAGGCGCTGTGGGGTTCGCCGGGGATTTTCTCGCCGGTTGCCAGAAACTGTGCGGAAGGCGGCGCGTAGATGGGGCTGCCGTGGGAAACCGCGTAGGCGATGGCCCGCGCCACGCCGATCGCACCGATGGCGTCCAGTTTGTCCGCGTCGAAGAGTACCTGTGCTTCGAGGGTGCGCGGCGGGTCGCCGGTGCGGAAACGGTGGGTGCGGATGGCCTCTTCCACCGCGGCAATTTTGGCTTCCGGCCAGCCCTTGGCGGCCAGCACTTCGCGCGCAAAGGCCGCAGAAGCGTGGTGATGTTCGCCGCGGGCCGCGCTTTCCAGATGCCCTGCCGCGCCGGTCGCGTCGTGCAACAGCGCCGCGGCGCGCACTACCCCGGCATCGGCGCCGCTTTCCTGTGCCAGGAATTCGGCCATGCGCAGCACGCGCAAAATGTGGCCGAAGCCGTGGGTGGGGTCGTCGTCGTACCAGGCGCGGGCTTCGTCCAGCGTCAAAGGTTGCATGGGGCCCTCACCGCATCAAATAACTGGCGATGGCTGCCCCCACTGCCAGCAGCAGGATGACAAAGCACCCAATGGTGACCAGGTGCCAGGCCAATTTGATGAAAACTTTGAGCAGGAATAGCACGATGAGCAGCGCCACGGCGGCGGCAACAATGGTCAGCAAGGTAGAGCCTACAGCAGCGGTGGACATGTCAGTCCTCCTTCCACACGGTAGAAGCGCCCGCGCTTGACCACCCAGGCGACCACATTTGCGCCAAAGCGGTAAGCCAGGTGGCGGTAGTCGGGCGTTTCCAGAATGAGAAAATCGGCCTGTTTGCCGATCTCCAGCGAGCCGAGGCGGTCGGCGCGCTGGACGGCCGCGGCGGCGTTGATGGTGGCCGCCGCCAGCGCCTGGGCAGGCGTCAGCCCCATCGCGCGGCAGGCCAGCGCCATGGCGAAGGGCATGCTTTCACACCACGCGGTGCCAGGGTTGCAGTCGGTGGCTAACGCCAGCAGGCCATCGGCTTCCAGGATGGCTTTCGCGGGCGTGTAGTGCGCTTCAGCCAGGCCAAAGGGAGTGCAGGGCAGCGCCACGGCCACGGTGTCGGAGGCCGCGAGGACGCGGATGTCGGCTTCGGATGTTGCCACCAGATGGTCGGCGGAAGCCGCGCCCAGGTCAGCAGCCAGCGCCGCGCCGCCCAGGTTGTCGAATTCGTCCGCATGTACCTTCAGCGGGAAGCCCAGGGCTTGCGCGGTTTCCAGAATGCAGCGGGTTTGCTCAAGGTCAAAGGCGCCGGTTTCGCAAAACACATCCACAAAGGGCAACGGCCGCCCGTGGCCATGCACCTGCCACCATTCCTTGAGCGCAGGCAGCATGTCGCGGCAAATCAGGCGGGCATAATCGTCGGCGCGGCCCTCGAACTCTGGCGGTATGGCGTGCGCGGCGAGGAACGTCGGCACCAACTCCCACGGGCCTTCGTCGTCCAGCGCCAGAATGGCTTCCAGCATCTTGAACTCGGCGGCGGTGGCGAGGCCGTAGCCGGTTTTGACTTCGAGGGTGGTCGCGCCGTGAGCGAAAGCGCGCAGCAGCCGCGGGCGGGTTTCGGCCATCAGGGCTTCCACCGAGGCGCGGCGGGTGGCCTGCACTGTGGAAAGAATGCCGCCGCCCGCTTGCAAAATTTCGAGGTAGGTTTTGCCCTCCAGCCGCATTTCGAACTCGGCGGCGCGTTCGCCAGCCCAGAGGGCGTGGGTGTGGGGGTCCACCAGGCCGGGCACTACCGCGCGCCCCTGTGCGTCGAAGCGCGGCTCGTTGGGGAAGGCCGGCGTGATTTCGGCTTCCGGCCCCAGCGCGACGATGCGCCCTGCCTGCACCACCAGCGCCGCGTTGGGGATGATTTCCAGCGTGCCCAAACGGCGGCCGCGCTGCGGCCCGCCTTGCGGTGTGACCAGTTGACCGATGTTGTGAATCAGCATGGCTGCCTCCTGCTGCAATTATACGCCAAACCGCTTGACCCGCTCGCGGCGCGCGGCTATACTGAAAACATCTTTTCCCAGGGAGGCTGGCATGGGCTTGAAACACGACCATTGGATTCGCAAAATGGCGCTGGAACACGGTATGATCGAGCCATTCGTGGAAAACCAGGTGCGCGAAGGTGTGCTTTCGTATGGCGTGTCTTCCTATGGCTATGACGTCCGTGTGGCCGATGAGTTCAAGATTTTTACCAACGTCTATTCCACGGTGGTTGACCCCAAAGGCTTCGACGCCCGCTCGATGGTGGATTTCAAGGGCGATGTGTGCGTCATTCCGCCCAATTCCTTTGCGCTGGCGCGCACGGTGGAATACTTCCGCATTCCGCGCGGGGTGCTGACGCTGTGCGTGGGGAAGTCTACCTATGCGCGCTGCGGCATCATCGTGAACGTCACGCCCCTGGAGCCGGAATGGGAGGGCTACGTCACGCTGGAGATTTCCAACACCACGCCCTTGCCCGCGAAAATCTACGCCAACGAGGGCATCGCACAGATGATTTTCTTCGAGGCCGATGAGGAATGTCGCGTGTCGTATGCTGACAAGAAGGGGAAATATCAGCGGCAGGGCGGCATTGTGCTGCCAAAATTGTAACCATGCTGCCGGGGTAGCCGGCGGTGGGGGTTAAAAACGAACAGCGACAGGGTTTGTGCCCTGTCGCTGAAGTGTTTTGAGGGAGAGACGCTTTACTTGACGGCTTCCATGGCTTTGTCCACCACGGCTTTGAAGGCTTGGGGGTGGCGGACGGCCAGGTCGGCCAGCATTTTGCGGTTGATGGTGATGTCAGCGGCCTTCATGGCGTGGATGAGGCGGCTGTAGGTGGTGCCGTTTTGCCGCGCCGCCGCGTTGATGCGGGCGATCCACAAACGGCGCAGGTCGCGTTTGCGGGTGCGGCGGTCGCGATAGGCATACCAGAGGCTCTTGAGCATGGCCTCGTTGGCGCGCCGGAAGCGCCGGGAACGCGCGCCATATTGCCCTTTGGTGAGTTTGAGAATTTTCTTGTGGCGTCGGCGACGCACAAAACCTGTCTTGACTCGCATGGTAACCTCCTGCGGTCCCCTGGGCGCCGACGGTTGACCCGCCCGTTGTTAGTGCACCCAGCAGCCGCAATCAAAAAAATGGGAATCTCAGGCGGACTGTTTCTTCAGGTAGGGCGCAAGGCGATGGACGCGCTTGATAATGCCCTTCCCCTCCACAGGCAACATCTCGGTGAACAGGCGCTTGGTGCGCTTGGAAGTGTGGCGCCGCAGGTGGCTTTTGCCGCCTTTGGTGCGCACCAGTTTGCCCGAGCCCGTCACGCGGAAGCGCTTGCTGGTTGCCTTGTGGGTCTTGATCTTGTACTTTTTGGTTCGCTGTTTGCGCGGCACTTTAATGCTCTCCTCTTACCTTGAGATATGGGAAACTTCCCACAGGACTCACTTTTTCTTTTTGGCTGGTGCCAGAATCATCAGCATGGAGCGGCCTTCCAGCGCAGGCGGTTTTTCGACCACCGCGATATCGGCCAGGGCTTCGGCGACCTCTTTCAGGTCTTCCAGCGCGATTTCGGGGTAGGTGATTTCCCGCCCGCGAAAAAGCATGCGCACCCGCACTTTCATGCCCTTTTCCAGCCATTTGCGCGCGCTGCGCACTTTAAATTCGCGATGGTGTTCACTGGTTTTGGGGCGCAGGCGCAATTCTTTGATTTCGACCTTGGCTTGTGCCTTACGGGCCTGGCGCTCTTTCTTCGAGCGCTCGTACAGGAATTTGCCAAAATCCATCACGCGGCAGACCGGTGGCTTGGCATTGGGGGCCACTTCCACCAGGTCGAGGTTGGCTTCCCGCGCGATGCGCAACGCCTCGGCGCGCGAAACCACGCCAATGTTGTCGCCGTTCGGGCCGACCAGCCGCACTTCGGGCGCACGGATGGCCTCGTTGATCCTGTAATCGCTTGCTTTGGCTATGGCCGTTCCTCCTGAACAAAAGACAAACAGCACCCGCGGGTGCTGCGCGGCACCTTACCGAGGCCAAAGCATACCATAACTCGCGAGGGGCGTCAACTTTAAACGCGGCAGAAATGAGTCACTTGCGGTATGATTGGGAAAGCCTGTTTTTTGTGGAGGTAAACCCCTGATGCACATTGTGGTGACCAACGATGACGGTGTGTTTGAGCCCGGTTTGCTGGCGCTGGCCCAGGCGCTGCGTCAAATTCCGGGTAGCACAGTGAGCGTGGTGGCGCCTGACCGCAATTGGTCGGTCAGCGGGCATGTGAAGACGCTGACGCGCCCCTTGCGGGCCTGGCCGGTGCGGCTGGAAGACGGCAGCGAGGCGCTGGCCACCGATGGCGCGCCTTCCGATTGCGTGGCAATGGCGTTGTTGGGGCTGGTGCCCCAGCCGGTGGACCTGGTGGTTTCGGGCATCAACCCCAATGCGAATGTGGGGCACGATATTACCTATTCCGGCACGGTGACGGCGGCAATGGAGGCGGTGATTTTCGGCGTGCCGGCGATTGCGGTGTCGCTGGAGCGGGAAGGCGCGCCGCTTTCCCAACTGGATTTTGCCCCTGCGGCGCGGGTCGCCCGCTGGGTGGCTGAATATGTGCTGAGGCACGGCCTGCCCGCGGAAGTGTTGCTCAATGTCAATGTGCCGCATCGCCCGCTGGAAGCCCTGCAGGGCCTGCGGGTGACGCGGCTGGGGCGGAGGGTGTATCGCGATGCACTGGTGCGGCGGGAAGACCCGTGGGGGCGGCCTTATTACTGGATTGGCGGTGGGGCGCCCGAAGGGGTAGCGGAGCCTGGCACCGACATTGGCGCGCTGGCCGAGGGCGCCGTTTCGGTGACGCCGATCCAAATGGACATGACAGCCTATGGGGTGTTGGACGACTTGCGGGGCGGCCTGGAAGGGTTTCCTGGCCCCTGGGCGAAGGGTGAAAAGGGCTGAAAAACGAGTTTGGGCAATTTTCTTGAAATCCCTTGACTTCTGGGGCGATGCGCGTATAATTCCGCCCGTGCTTGACGGATGGTTTCGCCTCCACAGCGAGGCAAACCGATAACAACCGAGGAGAGGCGCAGCAGCGCCAGAGACCAGGGCTCGAGAAAGTGGAAGCCTGTTCGGTCTGGCAGCCGGTGTCGGGAAACGAGACATCGGTTGTTGTTGTCTCCCCAAAAACCTTGACAGAGCCGAGCCTGGCAAGTAGAATTGGGCTTGCTCGAATGAGGGAGCGGGACCTTAACAACTGAAGAGTGACAGGAAGCAGAAGCGACCTGTCGATTCTGACGAGTTTTACAGGACAACGATCCGTGTAGACAAACGCCGAAAGGCGATACTCTTGCGGAGAGTTTGATCCTGGCTCAGGGTGAACGCTAGCGGTGCGCCTAATACATGCAAGTCGAGCGAAGAGGACAGCGGGTAGCAATACTTGCTGGGCTCTTAGCGGCGAACGGGCGAGTAACGCGTGGATGACCTGCCCCGAAGAGAGGGATAACGAGCCGAAAGGCTTGCTAATACCTCATGTGCTCCCGGAGGTTAGAGGCTTCGGGAGTAAAGGGTTCCGGTTCCCGAAAGGGGCCGGCGCCGCTTCGGGAGGGGTCCGCGTCCCATCAGGTAGTTGGTAGGGTAACGGCCTACCAAGCCTATGACGGGTAGGGGGCCTGAGAGGGTGGCCCCCCGCATTGGCACTGAAACACGGGCCAGACACCTACGGGTGGCAGCAGTAGGGAATCTTGCGCAATGGGCGAAAGCCTGACGCAGCGACACCGCGTGCGGGATGAAGGCCTTCGGGTTGTAAACCGCTTTTCGGGAGGATGAGGAAGGACAGTACTCCCGGAATAAGTCTCGGCTAACTACGTGCCAGCAGCCGCGGTAACACGTAGGAGGCGAGCGTTACCCGGATTTACTGGGCGTAAAGCGCGTGTAGGCGGCTTGGCAAGTTGGGCGTGAAAGCTCCCGGCTCAACCGGGAGAGGACGTCCAAAACTGCCGGGCTAGAGGACGGTAGAGGGAGGTGGAATTCCCGGTGTAGCGGTGAAATGCGTAGATATCGGGAGGAACACCAGTGGCGAAGGCGGCCTCCTGGGCCGTTCCTGACGCTCAGACGCGAAAGCCAGGGGAGCGAACGGGATTAGATACCCCGGTAGTCCTGGCTGTAAACGATGTGGACTAGGCGTTGGTGGGGTCAAACCCATCAGTGCTGGAGCTAACGCGTTAAGTCCACCGCCTGGGGACTACGGCCGCAAGGCTAAAACTCAAAGGAATTGGCGGGGGCCCGCACAAGCAGCGGAGCGTGTGGTTTAATTCGATGCTACACGAAGAACCTTACCCGGGCTTGACATGCTGGTGGTAGGGATCCGAAAGGTGACCGACCCTTCGGGGAGCCAGCACAGGTGCTGCATGGCTGTCGTCAGCTCGTGCCGTGAGGTGTCCGGTTAAGTCCGGTAACGAGCGCAACCCTTGCCCTGTGTTACATGTGTCACAGGGGACTGCCGGTGTCAAGCCGGAGGAAGGCGGGGATGACGTCAAGTCAGCATGGCCTTTATGTCCGGGGCTACACACACGCTACAATGGCCGGGACAATGGGTAGCAAAACCGCGAGGTGGAGCCAATCCTCAAACCCGGTCTCAGTTCGGATTGGAGGCTGCAACTCGCCTCCATGAAGCCGGAGTTGCTAGTAACCGCGCGTCAGCAATAGTGCGGTGAATACGTTCCCGGGCCTTGCACACACCGCCCGTCACGTCATGGGAGCTGGCAACACCTGAAGTCGGTAGCCCAACCCGAAAGGGAGGGCGCCGCCGAGGGTGGGGCTGGTGACTGGGACGAAGTCGTAACAAGGTAGGTGTACCGGAAGGTGCGCCTGGATCACCTCCTTTCTATGGAAAATCTCGGGGCTGGGGCCTTGGCCCTGGCTTCCGAACAAGCCCCGTCGTGTGCTGGGGCGACAGAATCGGCAGGCGGCTTCCTGTCACTCTTCAGTTGTTGAGGGCGTTTTTCCCTCGTGCGTGGGCCTGTAGCTCAGTCGGTTAGAGCACTGTGCTGATAACGCAGGGGTCACTGGTTCGAGTCCAGTCAGGCCCACCTCTTTGAGAGGTTTTGGGGATGTAGCTCAGTTGGGAGAGCATCGCCTTTGCAAGGCGAGGGTCACGGGTTCGAGTCCCGTCATCTCCACTTCTCTCCCGCTGGCTGCACACGGAGGCGGATTTGGTGCAGGTGATTGCCGACTGAAATTGAGTAAGCGTGTGGTTCATCGTGCAGGTTGCGGCCCGGCGATGAGCCGGGTCGGTGTGTGTCAGGACATTGAAAGAGTGAAGAGGTTGGCACTCGGTTGGCGGCCCTCAAGCGGTTGAGGGTTGGCAACCGGCGGCTAACGCCGGAAGAAGCGGCACATTAACAAGTGAATAGGTCGTAGTAAAGCAAATCTCAAATCTTATTGTCGTGCGTGTAGTGCATCAAATGCGCGAAGAATTTCTGGTTCTCCGCATCACGAGCAAGCTACTAAGGGCTTGCGGTGGATGCCTAGGCGCCAAGAGCCGATGAAGGACGCGGCACACTGCGATAAGCCTCGGGGAGGCGTGTGCAGCCTTTGATCCGGGGATTTCCGAATGGGGAAACCCGCCATGGCAAACCCATGGCATCCCTTAGCTGAACCCATAGGCTAAGGGAGGGGCACCCGGGGAACTGAAACATCTTAGTACCCGGAGGAAGAGAGAACATTCCCTTAGTAGTGGCGAGCGAACGGGGAAAAGCCCAAACCTGCATGACTTAGTGGCTGGCAGGCCTATGTCATGCGGGGGTTGTAGGCCCTGCCAGGAGGAGCTGCCAATCCTCCAGGGAGTTACAAACCGGCCCGTTAGCCGAAGTGGTCTGGAAAGGCCCGCCGTAGAGGGTGACAGCCCTGTAGGCGAAAACGGTGTCGGCTCCCGGTAGTGAGCCTGAGTACCGTCGGGCACGCTAATCCGGCGGGAAGCAGGGAGGTCCACCTTCCAAGGCTAAATACTCTTGGCGACCGATAGTGCACAAGTACCGTGAGGGAAAGGTGAAAAGCACCCCTGTGAGGGGAGTGAAATAGAACCTGAAACCGCAAGCCTACAAGCAGTCGGAGGGCTAATGGCGTGTCGGTGTCCCCGGGAAACCGGGTGATGCGGCGCTATGCCTGACGGCGTGCCTTTTGGAGAATGAGCCTGCGAGTTAATCTCAGTGGCGAGGCTAAGGGAGTGACACCCGGAGCCGTAGCGAAAGCGAGTCTGAATAGGGCGTTCAGTCGCTGGGATTAGGCACGAAACCAGGTGAGCTAACCATGGGCAGGGTGAAGGCGGGGTAAAACCCGCTGGAGGCCCGAACCGGTGTCCGTTGCAAAGGGCTCGGATGACCTGTGGTTAGAGGTGATATGCCAAACGAACCTGGAGATAGCTTGTTCTCCCCGAAATAGCTTTAGGGCTAGCGTCACGCGTTCAGTACCGGAGGTAGAGCACTGGATGGGCTAGGGGGCTTACCGCTTACCGAACCCAACCAAACTCCGAATGCCGGTACTCCAGAGCGTGGCAGTCGGACTACGGGAGATGAGTTTCGTGGTCGAGAGGGAAAGAGCCCAGACCATCGGCTAAGGTCCCTAAGTCCAGGCTAAGTGGGAAACGAGGTGGGGCTGCTGTGACAACCAGGAGGTTGGCTTAGAAGCAGCCATCCTTTAAAGAGTGCGTAACAGCTCACTGGTCAAGTGGCCCTGCGCGGAAAATGTAACGGGGCTTAAGCCTGGCACCGAAGCCATGGGTCTCCGCCACCTGCGGGTGGCGGGGGCAGTAGGGGAGCGTTCTGCGTGCAGCGAAGCCGTACCGTGAGGAGCGGTGGAGCGCGCAGAAGTGAGAATGCAGGCACGAGTAGCGTACAAACGCGTGAGAACCGCGTTCGCCGAAAGTCCAAGGTTTCCGACGGCAGGTAAATCCGCGTCGGGTTAGGCGGGCCTTAGCCGAGGCCGAGAGGCGTAGGCGATGGACAGCCGGTCAACATTCCGGCCCCGCCCGGATGGAGCGATGGGGGGACGCGGCGAGGTAAGCCAGCCGGCGATTGGTTGTGCCGGTGCCAAGCGTGTAGGCGTTGAAGCCCGTAGGCAAATCCGCGGGCCGAGTCGAGACGTGATGGCGAGCCCTTGAGGCATAAGTGGCCCACCCTTGCCGCCGAGAAAAGCCTCTAAGCGTTGAAATCCGGGCGCCCGTACCGCAAACCGACACTGGTGGACGGGTAGAGTATACCAAGGCGAACGGGAGAACCCTCGTTAAGGAACTCGGCAAAATGACCCCGTAACTTCGGGAGAAGGGGTGCCCCATTAGGGTGAAGGCCCTCGCGGCTGGAGCCCGAAGGGGCCGCAGTGAAATGGCTCTGGGGACTGTTTAACAAAAACACAGGTCTCTGCGAAACCGTAAGGTGACGTATAGGGGCTGAAGCCTGCCCAGTGCCGGAAGGTTAAGGGGAGGGGTTAGCCGCAAGGCGAAGCTCCGAACCGAAGCCCCGGTGAACGGCGGCCGTAACTATAACGGTCCTAAGGTAGC
>DRMV01000051.1 GCA_011322445.1 Chloroflexota bacterium
AGAAGTTCAGCAACGATGAGGTCTTTGATTTGGGTGATGCGTTCTGTGGTAGACTTCATTTGGGAGTCCTTTGGTGAGAGATAGATGATGCGTTTATCTCTGTTATACCAGAGGACTCCTTTTCTACAACATTTGAGTGCTCCCGGGGCACGCCGAAAGGGCGCAGCGACGCTGCGCTCCTACAAACGCCATCATACCAAACGCCCATCGCACCTGGCGCAAAAACAAGCCTGACAGATCCCCGAGAGCCGTCGAGGCGGCCCATCTCTATTTTGTATCGGCTATACGAAATCCCCGCCGCACGCGCCCAACATAAACACTCTGGCTAACTCATGTTACGCAGAGGAACAGGAGCCCATCTGGGCGGTGGCGCGATCGTTCTTGCCTGAGTGTTGCTGCGTAACGTAATGTGAGCGGCTAAAACGGGATCTCCCCTTCCCCACCCGGCGGGGCGTGGTGCCACTGCCACAACTGCGCATCCACCGCGGGCAAATCCACTAACGTCACCCCCTCGGCCTGCCAGCGTTCCCCGGAAGGCGGCGCAGCACGCACCGCCGCGGCTTCGGCTTCCATGCCAGCCGTCCAGCCGCCGCGGGCAAACACCACATAATGCACCCGCCAGCGTTTCTCGCGCGGCAGCACCGCCTCGGTGCGGCGCACCAGTTTGCGCAGCACCTCTGCCTCGACCGGCTCGGGCGACCATTTGCATTCCCCTAAAATCAGGGTGCCCTCGCGCGGGTTGATGCCGACCACATCCACCTGGGCGGTGCGCGTCCACGCCGCGCCGACTTCCAGCGGCTGGAAGGGCAGCGCGCCCTGGGCGCCGGCGTGCAGCGTCCACAGGCGGGCGATCTCTTCCCACGTGTAGGTGCCGATGAAATCCAGCAGGTGGCGGCGCAGTTCGGCCAGCAGCGGCTCGCGCACCCCGGCGGCAATCTGCCCCCGATAGGGGCTGATGAAGCGGAAATAGAACCGCAGGAAGGGGTCGGTGAGGTGGTAACGCCCCTGGCGGCTGTTGGGCGGGGCAGTCAGCGAGCGGCGGCGTTCCACATAGCCGGTTTCCAGCAGCGATTCGAGGTAGCGGCTGACATGCCCGCTGGGGAGGTCGGAAGCCCGCCGAATCTCGGCGGGGGTGTGCGCGCCGCGGGCGATGGCGCTCAAGATGGCGTAGTAGTTGCCGGTTTCCCGGATGTAATCTTGCAGCAAAAAGCGCGGCTCGTCGCCCAGGGAAAGCGCCGCGTGGGTGACGAAGGCCGTCAGGTTGTGCTGGAAATCGTCCTGCGGGTTCCAGTAGGCCCAGTAAGCGGGCACGCCGCCCACCACGGCGTAGAGGGCCACGCGCGCCTCGGCGGGGTAGTTGGGGAAGGCTTCCCGAGTGGCGGGGTAGGGCAGAGGCTGCAGGCGCAGGGCAGCGGTGGCGCGGCCATAGAGGGGCGCCTGGGGGGAAAGCACATCGCGCACCACCATGCCCAGATGCGAGCCGGAAATCGCCAGCAACAGGTTGCCGCGGCTGAGGGTCTGGTCCCAGGCGTGCTGCAGCGCCCCGGCCACCCGCGGGCCGTGTTCCAGCAGGTAGGTGAACTCGTCGATGACCAGCGCAACGCGGCGGCCTCGCTGGGCGGCAAATTCGGCAAAAGCCTCGAATGCGGCGCGCCAGGTGGGGTAATAGACCGCGGCCTCGGCGCCGCCGGGGTGGAAGAAACGGTACAGCGCCTGGGAAAACGCCCGCCGCTGGTCGCTTTCGCTGGAAGGCTCGGCAGCCCAGTAAAGCACATCCTGGGGATGCTTTTGCATCCATTCCCACAGCAGGCGGGTTTTGCCCACCCGGCGGCGGCCATAGAGCACCAGGAAAGCCGCCTGCGGGCTGTGCCACAGGTCTTCGAGCAGCGCCATTTCGCGCTGGCGCCCCACAAAGGGCGGGGTGTAGGCTGGGGGCATGGGCACCTCCGGTATGAGCGAGAGGACAAGATAATCAAGGTTATGATAATCTTGATTAAGAGATTTGGCAAGGGAGAGAGCCCCATTGTCCGCCCGGGGCATCTCCTGCGGGAGGCATCGTCACAAAAAACAAAACCGGCAGAGAGGCTCTCTGCCGGTTTTTCTCTTTCAGGAAAGTGCTGCCCTGGCTCACATGTCCTTCATGCCGATTAGTGATGCCCGCCACGGCCGCCACCGCGATAGCCATGCCCCGAGGGGGTCATCCACGTCGGCTGGGCATCACCAGGCGTGACCATCGGCGCAACATAGGGGTTATAGCCGTGCCCCATGCTTTGCCCCTGGGCGGCGCCGCTGCCCATGGACATGGGCGCTCCATTCGCATGGCTCAGAATACGGTCAGCCTGTTCGGGAGTGAGCACGCCATCAGCCACCGCCGCTTCAACAGCCGACGTTCGCGCATCGGCCAGCAGCGCCTGCAAATCCTCGCGGCTCATTCCCACGCTTTGCGCATACAGCCCCAACGAGATACCAGCGTCTTGCAAAGCCTGCAGTTCTTCCGCCGTAATGCCCAGCACATCGGCCAACACCTGGTCCATGTAAGGCTGGAGCACGCCATCGCCCAGGGAGGCCATGACACCATTCCCTGCATCAGCCCCCGCGTACGCCGGGCTGCCGCTCGCATGGCTCAGAATCCATTCCGCCCGCTCAGGCGTAAGCACGCCATCAGCCACTGCCGCCTCAATAGCAGACTCCCGCACATTGGCCAGCAACGCCTGGAAATCCTCAAAGCTCATCCCTTCGCTTTGCGCATACGTCCACAGCGTTTCGCCCGAGTCCTGCAAGGCCTGCAATTCGTCCACCGAGATGCCCAACGCAGCAGCCAGCGCCTCGTCCATATAGGGCTGCAACACACTCGGCGTGGTAGACGTCGGCGGTAATTCATCGGCTGAAGCGATCTTGGGACTGCCAAAAGCGGCAATCGCCATCAGCGCTATCAAACTCAGACTCAGAAAAACTTTCTTCAACATGGTTTACCTCCTGGTAATGAGATTCGTTTTTTGGGAAGTTCACATTCTTAGACGCTTTTTGCCCCAAAAGGATACGGCCCGAGGGCAATCGCATCTCAAAATTCGGCGTAGGGGGAATCCCCGTTTTGCCTTCTGGACGCCTTGTCTGGCGGCTTCAGGCTTGACAGTTCCGTCGCAACCGCCTACGTTGGCGACACGACGCCCTAAAATAAGGCCGTTTTGTGTGTCACTTGCGCTAAGAAACGCCAAAAGGTTTAGTCGCCCTCACCTATCCCCCAGAGTCTTGCTTCGGGGGATAGATGAGGGCGTTAAAGACCAAATTATCACGAATCGCCAATCTGGTTAGCCCCATTGGGTAGGCAGTTACGTTCCGTCAGCCCCATCAGTCGCTTGGGGTGTTATGAGAGCGCCTGCTCGACCTGTCCTCTTTAGCCACAACCTTTGCCCGTAACCTTGCTGCCCCTGGGCTTCCCTTTCCTCATAAACGCCCCCCAGGCACAAGAGCGCCTGGTTTTCGGTGTCCATTCCACGAGGCGCAAAAATTGCTTTCGGGAGCGCAAAAAAAGCACCATAATGCATTCTCAAACAAGATTTTGGTCATTACGGAAGGCGCCATCCGCCCTCTTTGTGGCAAGATCTCACCCATCCCCCGATGAGCCGAGCGCCTGGCCTGAGCGAAGTCGAAGGCCAAGCGAGGCCTCGCC
>DRMV01000052.1 GCA_011322445.1 Chloroflexota bacterium
ACCCACAGGTGGAAGATAAGAAGATGGTTATCTAAGTAGCAAGTCTCCCCCCGCCGCATCCCCCTTACCATCAATAGCAAAGTGCCGCTGAACCAAGCCGCCTCGGGCCGCACGCCGCAGCCGGGACCGACAAGGCCCGATGGCTCTTTCGACCCCCATCGCGGCCGCGGGCTGTGGGGCAACAAGCACGGCCCCGTGACGCCCACGCCTGCCGACGAAGCATTCGATGCTGAGGTGGGGGATGGACAAGCGGAGTTCGACATTGCCCAAATTTTGGTCGACCAGGAAAACGCAACCCAACGGCAACGTTTGGGGATGCTCAACTGGGGCCTGGCACACCCCTTAGGCAATGTGCCTCCAAAGAAATCTCACGTCAACACCCTTCTCAAGGGAAACGAAATTCGTTGGTCTCGCGACTATTCGCCCGAAGAATGGGCTCGTTTCCACCAACACCAGACCGGCAACGACGACTGCAACGCCTTTGCCTTGGCAATGGCCCATAATCTGGTCTACGCCGATGACCCTACCAAGCCCTACTTTACAGGCGATGAAGTGCAAAAGCGCTTAGAACGGCATTTGGGGCTTGTGCCTTCCTCACCGCGCACATTGTTGCGTTGGCAAATGAAATATGGGCGTCTGCTGCCCTTTGGGCCTGTGCTGGCCCCAAACAAAGTGCCTCGTTTGGGCATACCAACATGGCAGTTTGACAACGCCATAAAGCAGATCTTGCCAGATGCCCATGTCGAGCACTACCAAGGGGCTAAAACAAGTGACCTGAAACAAGCCATCAGCCAGGGCAAGGTTGTGATCGTGGCCGTGGGGTGGGAGAGTAATGGGAAAATCATAACTGAGACCACCCGGGCTGTGAAAGAGAGGATTGCCTACAAACTACATCTACGAACAGAAGAGCCGAAAAGTCCTTTCCCTGCAATAGGGCATTATATGGTGGCGGTGGGTTATGATGCAAAAAATGTGTATCTCCTGAACCCTGTTCTTGTCCCTGATGCCGTTCAACCTATGAATTGGAATAACTTCTTACAGCACTGGAGCCAAGGGAATTTCGCCATCGAACCCAACAGTATGTGGACGATAGACAAGGAGAAATAATTCATGATACGGCAACGGCTCCTTTTGTCTTTGTCCATTCTCCTGGTTGTGATTGGCTGCAGTCTGCCTATTGGCATCGATGTATCCGGTCCCCATCTGTCCCCTATTCCAAAACGAGATATCGTGTTTCAAGTTTACACTTCTTGGAAAGATGAGCGCTCAGGGGAACTGGGCTTTGTCAACCAGGACGGCTCCGGGAAAACAATAATTTCTCCCGCTCGAGAAGGGTACTACAAAGGGTATATTGTACGTGCCCCCTTCTTTATAAATGGGATCTTTGGTTTTTTGGTCAATAATGTTCCTTATGTAAGGTATGGAGGGCTTTTAACTATGTTCTATCAAGGGGAAGTTTTGCCTTGCAATTTCACCTTGGCCTGGCAACCCACTCCAGTGGGAAACAATGGCCTTTTTATGGGGAAGTACCTCTGGGACAAAGATGGAGGCGTTGTGCTTTTTCGACCACTTGAGTCAGGATGCCCTTCGCAAAATCTCTGGAGCGCGGAAGAGATTCAAGAAATGAAAGTCATTCACATTACTGGTTTCCATACTCGCGAGGCTCTCTTGCTTACGGGACGACAAGCCTACGTTTGGGATATAAGCGAACGCCGTTTTCAACACTTGGCTTGGTTGCCCAAAGGATGCGTTGGAGAGTTGAGCCCCGATGACCGACGTTTGGCTTGTCTCATCAAAAAGCCCTCTGAGAGTACATTTACTACGAATATACTTGTCCAAGTATGGGATATGGAAAACCACCAGATGCAACGTTATCATTTTATCCCAGCCGCGTTAATTCCAAATTACACTTATCCAATAAGCGTCTCTTGGTCACCAAACAGCGATGCCTTGGTTTATCATCGTTGTATCAAACCCAATATGGAAAACCCCCTCGCTTGTGAAGAAAAAGGCTACGATAATCTTGGTATCTACATTTGGGACTTGGAGACAAACGAAGAGCGCTTGGTAACGACGGGCGGCGTATTCCCTTACTGGATTAACTGGGGAAGTTCTCCCTAAGAGAAAGGCTGGCCGGCTAAACGTTTCTTTCACGAGCAACTACCCAAGGTGCACGATGTGCCCACCGCGCCCGCGCCGCTGAATGGCGGTGCGGTGGTTGTGGACAACACAGAACAACGCACCACCTCGCCACAGCCGAAGAAGCCGACGACGGTCGCTGGGAAGTTCTTACCCTCGCCCCCAACGGCCAGTGGTCCAAAGATACCGGCGTGCTGACCAACGGCCTCCACACGCTCACCCGGGGCAGTACCCCATCGCCATCACCGTATGGGATTCGTGGGGGCGCTCGTCGGGTGTGCGCGGCGTGATCATCGTCTCTACTCCACCCACAGCCACCCCCACACCCACCCCCACGGCTACGCCTTTGCCCACGGCTACACCCCTTGGGGGGCCGGTGGTGGTGCCCGACCTGCCCACCCCAACCCCCACGTCGCCGCCGGCGACCCCCTCGGCCACGGCCACCCCTCTGCCGCCGCTGCCGCTGAGCGGGCCGGTGATGATCCCCACGTCCATGCCCACCGCTACGCCTACGCCCTTCACCATCCTCAGCGGCCCGCCGCAAGCGCCCGCGCCGCTGAATGGCGGTGCGGTGGTTGTGGACGACACAGAACAACGCACCACCTCACCGGCAGAGGCCCCCAATTGGGCACCTGCCCCTGTGGGGGGCGCGGCTGCCTTTCTGGCAGCCTGGGCGGCGTATGCCCGGCGCAAACGGCTGCAACATGCGATAGAAGAAGCCCGTGAACGCGCCGCACGGGCGGCCTGGCTGGCCGCCCAGCGGATGAAAGCCGCCGCGCTGATGGCCGCAGTGGCGCGCGGCTTGGCAAAGCAGAGGCAAGGCAAGAGCGAAGATGAAACCCCGCCCCGCCACCGCCGCCTCCCCCTCACCATCGACGGCGAAGCGCCCTTAGACCAAGCCGCCTCGGGCCGCACGCCCCAGCCGGGGCCGCCCAGACCCGATGGCTCTTACACCCCGCATGGACTGCGAGACGGCTATGCTCACTCGCAATCCGTTGACCTCGCCGCGTGGAAACAGGCCGACTATGGGCAGATGGCCTTCCACGCTTGTGCTTTTCCCTCTAATCCTGCGCAAGCCACAACATGGTTGCTCTACCGTATGAACCACAACTGCGAATCTGTAGTGACGCAACTCAAGGTCTCCAACGCTTTGGCGTCAGACTTAGCCAAAATGTCGTATCTTGGCCTTGGGCCATTGGCAGCATCTCTCGCGGTTAACCTCTTTGAAGGGAATCTTCTCCGGTGGTTTCAGTTGGTAAAAGGTGGGGCGCCTTTGGATTTCAAAGGCCCTGAGTTGGAAGTGTGGAAATGGAAAGACAACCCGGACCGCCACATCCTTTACATAGCCAATGTCCCTCTCCGTTGGGATGACTTGGCCAATCTCTATTATGGCTACGCTGGACGCAAAGGGGGATTCCCTCGGCTGGTCTTGGAGGCAGGAGCAGGGTTATACAATGGATGGCAATACTACCAAAGACACAAAACATGGCCTTGGTTCTGGTGGAGAACTTGGTTCGATGACCCAAGGGACAATAGGGCTATACGGGCAGGTATGGATGTGTATGAGATGGCTCAAGAAAACGGCACCCCCGTTGATGTACTTATGCTTCAAAAAATCCTGCAGGGTTATTCCCTTCAGTACAACCCAAAAGAGGAGTCAAAATGAATAAATGGCCAAATTACTTATGGGTGAAGCTAAGCTATATGCCCTACGGATTGATACTTGGAGGGCTATTGGTCGCTTTGGCTGCTCTATGGATAGTAGGTACTTGGCGCGTAGGGTATTTTTTGAATAAACGCTCAGAATGGTGCTGTACGTGGGTGCTGGGTATAGGGGGATGGTTAGTATTGACGGCTGGGATATACTTTTTGTTTATTATAATAGATGGCGCTTTCCCTTACCCCCCTTCTCCCAAGCGTCCGGCGTTCACTTGCGACAACTTGGTACTGTCTCAAGAGGAAATACAACGGTTCCTCCCTAATTGGGATATCGTGTTTGGCTTTACTAGCACCGAGCATAATAGGGATTACTACGGCACAATCTGGCAGTGTTCACGTTTCTTCGCTAAGGATCAGGACAAAGTCGACTCTCTGGAACAAATTGAGGCCTTGCGGCGTGTAAAGCCTGTGATTGTGGTGACAATATATCGCTTTAGCGATATTTTTGGCCCTCGAGTGCCTTGGTTAGCGCTAAAAAGCCCCGCTGACGAAGCACCGGAGTTGGAGCGTTCTTTTCATTCCACTTATGCTCGTGTATGGCGACTAAGAAAGATTGAATCGGACTATGTCTTTGAGGCAGTTTACGATGAATTTTATCTTTTTATCGACTTTGAAACTCCCTTACATAGTAGTCCTTCAAGTCAACCCTTCACTTTGAAAGATATTTTGGATTTTGCACAGCGAGAAGATAGGAAAATTGGCGAATTTGTAGAACTGGATTTTTGATAGTATCCAGCTGTTTCTGTAAAAAGGGCAAAAGACGGCGCCTCCCGCGAGCGGGTCTGGCGCTGGGGTGCCCTCGCCCACGCCCACGGCGACGGCGGCGCCGCACACGGGCAGCAACGCCCCGCCGCAGGCACCGGAAGCCCCGCGGCGGCCCTTGGGGCACCTGCCCCTGTGGGGCGGGGCGGCAGCGGCGTTTCTGGCAGCCTGGGCGGCCAGCCGACGCAAAGTGCAACCACGTCATATTGTGATTGCAGCCCTCACGGGAGGTCTTGTGGGGGCTTTGATAGGCGCGTTGGAGGGCGAGGCCTCAGAACTCTTTCGGGTTGCCGAGCACCCCCCCTCGTCGCTTTGCTGCGCCCTCGCAGGAGCTTGATGATCCCTATGTCGTGCCTTTTGTAGATGCCCGCGGTCGGTATGGCTTCCAGCCGGTTTGGGTCTGTCCCGATGATTATGACCCTGCCTGCGCGGCCAATGATGTAGCCTTGGCCGAATTCCTAATTGGCACAGGATCGCACAAGCAGGAATACGGCGTTGTGTTCTCCGATGCGCCTGCACGGCCCTTTACATGGCAGGAAAAGGTGGTATTGATGACGGGCACCATTGATGTGGGCGAATACCTGGAAGGGATCACAGGCGTGGATGGAGCCAAAGCCTTTCGAAGGCTTTATGGCGTATCGGCCGAGAACCCGCTGATTTATCACAAATGCAAACTTCCGCGAAAAGGAGACAACAAGAAAGAAGTGGATCCCTTCTGCCGCTTCGGTCAAGAAAGCATCACCACAGGCATGATTACCCAAAATTCGCATCGCATCGGCATTGCTACCATGTGGCCGAGTTGGGAAGGGTCGGATTGGTTTCTCTTCACGCGAAACAATCTTGTGCATGAATTGGGCCATGCCTTGGACTGGCGCTTGGACGATCCGCATGATCCCAAGGCCACAGGGCGCGACCTGTTGGACAAATGGGTTGGGCGGCAGAACAAACACCGTTCAACACCCCTGCAAAGAGGGAGAGCCCTCTTGTGAGCAGCGGTGGCCTTATGGACGTAGGAGATGTCTGCTTTCCGGAAAACTCTATCCCTACTGCGGTTTTGCCGCTGTGGGGCCGGAGAGCCCCACTAAGCCAACCAGGCGGTACTGGCTTGCCTGGCAGCAGCATCCTGCGCCTACACCCGGAGAACTGTTCGCCGATATGTTCCTCAACGACGTGTATCAGGCCTGGCCGGATCCAAATGAAAACGAAATATCATGGCAGCGATCACAATTTATGAAACAAACAATTCATCCCCTTATTCGAAAAAGTATAGGACATCCAAGCCGTCCTGTTCCGGAAACCCACAAAAGAGAAAGCAGAGAGTTTCCTGTCTTACGATGCAAGCAGGAGGTGGTGCCAAAATGAGGAAACAAACATTTTTGCGGTTTAGCGTTGTGGTCATACTGTTTTTGAGTTTGAGCGCATGCCAGGGGTCAACTCCCCGAGGAACAATGCCTATCCCAACGTCCCAGCCCACGTTCACAGTCACACCCATGCCAAAGCCCACGGCCACCTTGGGCCCCTGGCCCACACGGCGGCCCATAGCCACCTCGACGCCCATACCGCTCTTCCCATTGGAGTACGAGCATGTTCCTGTGACGCCGCTGTCGCCGGAAGCGGTGGCCCGTCGAGCCCGAGACCTGGCCTGTGAGCCGCCCTGTTGGTTCGGCCTGGAACCCGGTGTGAGCACCTTGCAAGACTTGCGGGATTTGTGGGAATCGTGGAGTAAGATCCGTTGGGGTTGGAATGAACAAAAAGAAGCTATTACCGGTCACTTCATCAATCCAGCTTTCTACATGGCTTTTGAAGCTAACCGCCAAGGTCGGTTGGTATTTATGAGAATTGAACCTTTTGGGTTGCCGGAGTATTCTCCTTCAGTTTATTTTCGGGACCTGGGCCAGCCACCTTGGACGGCTCTGTCGGCGGTGTGGAGTTATCCGAGCGAGGGCGAGCAATGGGCACCAAAGGACAGCTTTATTTCGGTTTCCCTATACTTGGGTTATCCCGAAAAATTCGTCGCCGCAGATTTATATATAGGGGATACGCCGGATTTAGGCCTAGAATTACCTCCCCGTTTGCAAGCGTGTATTCCCCACCCCAGGCCCTACATCACTTTCTTCGCTTTTCCAAAGGAAAACTTCACCGCTGCGTGGATTTGGCAATACCAAGATGAAGCAGATCCTCCAGCACGTTTTCTGACTTCCAGAGAAGAAATCTGGCAGCAGATTCTGGAGGAAAAGGACCCTTTTTGTATAACACTGGAATTTGAGGAATGAACCCGACAAAGCAAGGTGTGAATTTTTTTCTGGTCAGCCCTGGCCCAACAAGAGCGCGCTGAAAGGGGGCAGCCGTCCGAGGCCGAAGCAGGCGAAGGTGCAGGGTTGGTGTAAGTTGAGGCGGCCCGGCTGGCCGCCCAGCGCGCCCGCGCGGCCGCGCTCATCGCCGCGGTGGCGCTTGACCAGGCCCGCCGGCGGCTCACCCACCCCGCCCCGGCCGAAGAAACCGACGACGAAGCACCACCCCTGCCGCGCGAAACCGCCCTGCTCGTTGACGGCGAAGTGCCCTTAGACCAAGCCGCCTCGGGCCGCACGCCGCAGCCGGGGCCGCCCAGGCCCGATGGCTCTTGCACCCCGCATGGGTTGCGGGATGGGTATGCCCACTCGCAACCGGTGGACATCGCCTTGTGGAAACAAGCCGATTATGGGCAGATGGGTCACGCACGGGAAGTAACGGAGCAATGGCAAGGGGCTAAGGAAGCCAGTGAGGTTTTTGGTGCAGAAAGAACATTCGCGTTGCCCCAAGAAAAGCATTGAAGCAATTCATTAAACGTGAAAGTGCGCACAACAGTAGAGCACTATATATGGAAGCATTTTTCCCCAAAAATTCCTCACTGTCCTCTAGACGTCCAGGAATAGGCAGAGGTCTTGGAGTACTCTTTACGGCACTCCTCACAAAAGTTGCTGTTTCCCATGCCTGTATTCAAAGCCTACTTACAATGTGCTGAATGGCGTGGGCACAGTATTGGTAGCAACGGGAATTGGCGGGGAAGCCGGGGCAGTCCTTTTGGGTATAAATGGAGCATTACAACTTGCCCAAGTAGCTCGCCTTGTTAAAAAGAAAAAATCTGTGGATCGGGGATGTTTTCGTTACTTATTGTTGGTTAACTTTTTAGATGTGATACCGGGGTTAGGAGTCTTATCAGGATTGTTCAATGCCATTCACTCATGCATTGGGGTATGGGCGTTTCGGTACGTACATAAACTGTGTGAATATCCGTGAAAGGTGTACAACGATGTTGCTGACCCTAATAACCGTGTGCCATTTGATAAAATGTGCTCGAGACACAGAGCGGTCCACACGCATAGTCAAGGTGTCTTTTTGGTTAATGGCAGAAGTGTTAATGTTTTCGTGGATAGGTACCGTTGTATTTATTCTCTCTTTGAGAGAATGCCTTTTCCTAACATCTTCGTTACAATGGTGGGGGGGAATCACGATATTGGCGAGTATGGGACAATGGGGGTTGTACGTTTTAGAGAGGTTTTATCGGAGATTCTTAGAAAGAAAGGGAAAGAAGCAATGAAGAACTGGCAAGTTTTTCTCGTGGGTGAGGCAGCCATTGACGCTTTGATAGGGTGGTATTTTCTTCTCTGGCGTCGTGGTCGGGGATTGTGTTTTTGGCCCATGTTAGCAAGTTTTGGGTTGGTAGGTTGGGGAGTTTTCCTGTTGGCCGCCTTTTTGACCCATCCGAGGTGTATATTAAGCTGGAAATTGTGGCTCACTACGGGAGGGGTTGCCTGGTTTTCCGGGCCCACACTGGTGCTTTGGTGGCTTTACGGGGCGCATCGCTGGCGCTCAGGAGGTCTCATCGCCCAGATTTTTCAAAAAATTTTTGGAAATTGTGGACGACTTTGAGATATGCTTCTTGTCATTACGGATTGTTTTTGCATGTTTGTCTCGGTGGCGGTGGGTGTGGCGGTCGCGACCGTGGTAGCCGGGGTGGTAGCAGTGTTCGCTTCCACATTTCCTTTTCTTGCATTGCCCACGGTTGCTATTGGCCTCACTACGTTGGTGGGTATAGGAATGAGGGCACTCATAGAAGCCACTGGCTTTCCGGGATGGGCTAAAGCTCAGCTCAATCGATTGTTTTCAGGATATTGAGGAGGTAGGTGATGCGCAGACCCTCTTATGTGTCTTGGCCTCTTTGGAAAACCTTGTCCCTGGGGTTGTTTGTGGGTGGCTCAATTAGTTTGATGAGTTGGTTATTCAAATTCCTTTGGGAAGCCGGGCGCTATGCGGGCTTCAATAGCACTCCCCCACATTCCCTCCTTTTACTGTGTGGGATTTGCTCGCAGGGAGTGGGTTCTTGGTGTATCCTTTGTGGAATCGCTTCGCTTGGCAACTCAAGCGAAAAAATGCAGGCTTCTACCGCTGGTTTGGAGATCTATTAGGCGGTGTCTACCTTTTCATGGGGGGCACAGGGGGAGTGCTTTTTGGAATGTATGCAGCCCGACAAAGAGAATATAAATTGGCGCTGTCGGTAATGGGCATTCTGGCTTTGGTGGTGATGATGACCGTTCTGTTAGTAGCCGAGCAGATCTGGCACTATGTCCCTGGGCGAAAGGAGCGGTTGGATGGATTTGGTTGGTATTATTGGAGCATGGATAGGCATGTGGTTGCGGCGCAGGCGGCATTGGGAACAAGAGACCAAGGGGGTCAGAATGGGCTGGTTTCGCAAGACGGCAAAAGATTACCTGGAAGAAGGCACCCAGCACTCCATGCGCGGGGAGTATGGGCGCGCCATCAAGGCTCTGAGCAAAGCGCTGGAAGTCGATCCCCAAAACGCGGTGGCTTACATGCATCGCGGGATTGCATTTCTGAATAGCGGCCAGGCGGAAAAGGCCCTTCAGGATTTTGGGGCAAGCCTGCGTTTGGAGCAGAATGCGCTATGTTACTACAATGCTCATGGTAGTGCCAGCTTTCCAATCCTTTCGAGGTAGCCCTGCCAGATGAGCGGGAGCGTGATGACGCTCCACGCCGGCGACGGTGTCTCTCGCAAAGTCAGCAAACGCCCGCTGACCGGCATCCGATGGGCAGGCTTTTGACAACCGCAGCCAGCGTTTTTATGGTAAGATGGGTTACAGACATGGCCTCTTCTTCTGGGTAAGGTTGAGCAATTCCACTTTACCACAAGTTGAGGCCATGTCCACTTATTGAGCCAACCAAAAAATGGTTAGTACCTTCGCAGTGCAGCACTCTCGCTTTCCCCCGCGGGTGCTTTGACAAAACTTCAGTTTGCCTTGCCAGGTCATTGTGGCCAAAGTCGACCAAACTTGTCGCCGCCGAAAGGGCTGTTTCAGCCTTGGCGTTTCTCCTTTTGGCGTTTATGTCCGCGCCCCTTCCTGGGCTGCGTTCAGCCTCAAACTTGCCTGCAAAAACAATCTCGGTTTGCATCTCAGTGGGGCAACTGCCTCACCGACGCTGAACTATCGTGGGGCTCCAGATCGTACCTTTCTTCCTGACGATTTTTGAGGGGCTCAATATTTGAGTGTTCCCCTTTGAACTTGCCTTGGAGGTGTTGTCGTGAACTGGTGGCGAGACAAAATGTTCCCGCGTTTTGCGCTGTACGGCTTTTTGAAGAATCTCCGCTTTTTCGATCCCTTTCTCATTTTGTTTTTGCGTGATGCGGGGCTGAGTTTTACCCTCATTGGCACGCTCTATGCGATCCGTGATACGGCTACCTATTTGCTGGAAGTGCCAACCGGCGTGTTTGCCGATGCCATTGGCCGCCGGAAGGCCATGCTGATGGCCTTTGGCGGCTATTTGGTGGCGTTTGGCGCTTTCTATGTTGGGCACGATTTTTGGTGGTTTGCCCTGGCGATGGTGCTGTTTGCTGTCGGTGAAGCCTTCCGCTCGGGCACGCATAAGGCTTTGATTCTCGAATACCTCAAGCAGAATAATTTGACGCATTTGAAAGTGGCCTACTACGGCCGGACGCGCTCGGCTTCTCAGTTTGGTTCGGCGATCAATGCTTTGATTGCTGCGGCGTTGGCGTTTTACACCGGCAGCTATCGCATTATGTTCCTCGCGGCGGCGGTGCCGTATGTGCTGGATTTCATCAATCTGGCCACTTATCCCCCTGAGCTGGATGGCGAACTCTCGCGGGTGGAATGGCACGCTATGGGCGATCAGGCGAAGCAGACGCTGGCGGCTTTCAAAAGCATGTTTACCGACCGCAGTGCTTGGAAGGCCATTCTCAACAGTGCGAGTTTCATGGCGTTGTTCAAGGCCAGCAAAGACTACCTGCAGCCCATTTTGGAGCAATGGGCACTGGCGTTGCCCATTTTCCTGGCCTACACGGGCAAACAGCGCAGCGCGGTGGTCATTGGTGTGGTGTACTTTTTGATTTACCAGAGCACCAGTTATGCTGCGCGCCATGCTGATCGCTTCAGCCAGCGGTTTCGTGATCTGGAACGGGCAATTAATCTCTCGTTCCTCGGCGGCGTGGGCTTGCTTTTCTTCGCCGGGTTGATGACCTGGGTCGGTTGGGATGTGGTGGCGGTGATTTCCTTCCTGGGTTTTTACATTTTGCACAACCTGCGCCGCCCGATGAATGTGGCTTACATCAGCGATCAAATCGAAAGCCGGGTGATGGCTTCCGGCCTTTCGGTCGAGTCGGTCGTCCGCACGATTTTGGCTTCTGGCATGGCACTGTTGCTGGGCTGGTGGGCCGATATGTTCGGTGTGGGGCTGGCTTTGGCTTTGCTGGCGCTGACGCTGGCTGTGGCATTCCCCTTTGTGCAGGTGAGCGCTGAGAAGAAAGCCCCTGCTGATTAGCCGTTGCGCCGGGCTTGCGCTGTGTTTTTAGCGCAAGCCCGGCTTTCCCTCGCATCTTACCGCGAAACGCTGACCTTGAGCACTTTGCCGTGGGGGTCCATTGCGACGCGCATGAAATGCCGGTGCGTCATGCCGCCGACGGCAATGCGTTTGCTGACGACGGCTACTTTGCAGGCCACGCGCTTGTTCCCGCGCTGGCCTTTGGCGGCGGTTTCCACCGTTTCTTCGGCCAGCAGCATGTCGATGCCTTCGTGCCCCGGCAGGTAAGCCTCGACCATTGCTTTGATGCGTTTGCTCATGCGGGGCGGCAAGGTCTCGGAGACGGTGGCGCGCTCTTCGGCCAGCGGCGCTTTGAGCGGCTCTTTGGGGCGTAGAACGCCTTTGCCCCACAGGCGTTGCCTTCCAAAGGGGTGATAGAGGGGGTCACCGTAGAGCACGAAAGAGATCAGGGTTTTTTGGTCTTCACCATCCAGGAACCCAAAGCGTTGGTGCATTTGGCGGGCGTAAAGATATTTGGCTTGCCGCAGGGCTTCCCCGGCAGGAAGGCCGAGTTTGAGGCGTTGCCAGAAGAGCGCCCCCAGCAGGTCGGCAGCCGAAAGCGGGGTGGTCACTGCGCCGTAGGCCGTGACGGTAGACCCTACGAAGGCCTGGCTGCCCGCGTAGAGGAAGCGCAGGCACATGGCGTTGTTGGGGGTTTTGTCTTTCAGATAGGCGCCGTAGCAGGCTTCAGAAAAGACCACTCGCGGGGCGTGTTCCCTGGGTGGAAGGTCTTCAGGACGCAGCGCTACGGGGTAATCGGGGGCGCCGGGCAAAGCGCGCGTGGGGTCCCGTTGGCCGTACCAGGGGGCTGCGTCGGCCAGGCCGTGCAGGTTGAAGTAGGCCAGCGTGGTGCGCGGCAGCACGCCCAGGGCTTCGGTGTGCAGCGGCGGTGAGGCCAACAGGGTGCGCGGCGCGCCAATTTCTTTGAACACGGCACGGGCGGCTTTTTCCCACACTTCGGCGGTATAGCCCAGGCTGGCCAGGCGGTGGCGGCGCAGGAAGGGCAGGTGTGCGCGCAGAGCCTGCCACCAGCGCCGGTACCACGCTACGGCGCGCTGACGGTTGCGGTGCTCGGCGGTCATGCGGCGCAAAGCCCCCAACAACAGCGTGGCGTCGCCATCGGCGCTGCCCGGCAGCCGCCCTACCGGCCACGTGGGCGCGAGGTAGTTTTCGTCGATAGCGCCATAAGGGTTGTCGGAAGGTACAATATCGTCTTCGTCTTCCAGGGGGTTAGGCAGATGATGGAAGGGCACGACCTCCGGGCCTCCGACGATGAGTAGCGCGCCAATCATGCTGCCTTTTCGCCCCAGTGCCACGTCAAGCGAGGCCAGTTGCTTTTTTAGCGCCCAGGGGTCATCGGGGGTTACGGGTTTGATGCCGTGTTCGTGGGCCGAGGCGGCGTCATCGGCCAGGAGCACCGTGGCTTCCCAGTCGGGCGCGGTGCCGACGGCCTTAGCCAACGCGTGCATGTGGCGCAGGATGATTTTGGCGGTGTCTTGGCCGTAGTGCTTTTCCAGCCCGCTGCGGGTGCTGAAAATGACATACACGGGGAAGCGCCCTTCGGTGTGAACGAGGTGAGCCATTTTCAACCGGCGGGCAGCCTGGGAAAGCACACGCTCGGCAGCCCGGGCGCTGCGATGGGAAGCCGCGGGGGAAACTGTGCTCGCCGGGCGGGGCGTGCCGGTGCCGCGCGTGGTGCGTGCCGACCGGTTGGAGGGCTCAGCCGACGTAGCCGGCTGTGCCGGGGCAGGAGCCTTGCTGGGCGCAGGGCTGGCCTGGCGCGGTGCGGGCGCGGCGGCTTCCTGCGCGGGCTGCGGCTTCTCGGTAGCCTTGGTGGCAGTCGAAGCAGCCTGCGGCGCGCTGTGGGAACGGGAAGGCTTGCTCTCCGGCAGGCGATTGCGCCCCAGCGCCGAGGCGACGGCAGCAGGCAGAGGAATATCCAGCGGCGCGGCCAGGTTTTTGGGCCAGAGCGCCCAATAAGGGTGGTGTTCCCCCAGCAGGCGGCGCAGCACCTGCCCTGCCGGGTCGGCGGCTGCAACCGCGTGCAGCATGGCAACGCTTTCGGTTTCCTGGCCGCTTTCGGCCAATTGATGGGCCAAAATCAGCCGGAAGGCCAGCACGTCGGGCCAACGCTGGTGATAGGTGCGCGCCAGGTGCAGCGTGGCTGCCCAGTCGTTCTGTGCCCATACCAGCCGCAAGTGCGCTACGGCCAGCAAGGGAATATGCCCGTTGCCCGGTAGCGCAGGGAAAAGGGCCGCCTGGGCGGCTTCCAGGTCGTGTTGTTGCAAGGCGGTGTAAGCCTGTTGGAGGGCAATGCTCCACGCGGGCGGCGTGGCATTGGTAGGAGGATGCCCTAACGCGGCCAGCGCGCCGATAATTTCGGTGCGAGTTTCGGATGGCGCGGTGAGCGGCAAAGCCCGCAAACGCACCGCGTGGGCGGCGGCGTCTTCAGGGTCGGTCAGGGCTACCGCCGAAGCAAGTTGGAAAGCGCGCCCGCGGTCGCCTAACCCCAACAGGGCTTCGGCTTGCAGGCATTGCACTTCCAGGTCGTGGGGAATGGTGTGAAGGTAGCGGTCGGCGGCCTGGCGGACGAAATCCCAGGCGTGCACGTCGATGCCGGTGCGTAACAGGATGAGCCATTGTTGGCGTGGGAGAGGGTTGGGGAAGTCGCTCATAAAAGCCTCGGAGGGTGATGAATTGACGATTGACGATTAGCGTTTTGCGGCTTTAGCCATCCAGAATATTCTTAGGAAGGGATGAGGTTGATCACCGACACGGTTGCCAGCTGGCGGCGGATGCGGAAATCGCCGGGGGCGAGCTGGGCGGCTTTGCGGAACATGTCTTCCGCGTTTTCGTAGTCGCGGACGGCTTTGTAGATCATGCCGGCGTAGTAATAAGGGCGGCTGTCTTGTGGGTCGAGACGCTGGGCGGCCTCTAAGGTTTGCAGGGCAGCAGCGTATTCGCGGCGGTCGCTTTGCACTTGCGCCAGTTTGAGCAACGCTTCTATGTGCTTGGGCGCCAGCCGGACGGCTTCGCTGAAATGATAGAGTGCCTGGTCCAATTGCCCTGCCTCTTTGGCAAGGTTGCCCAACAGCATGTGCAGCCGGACGCGGCTTTCGGGGGGCAGGGTGTCCATGCCACGCAGGGCTTTGCGACCGGCTGCCCGGGCGGCATCCAACTGGCGGCTGGCAGCCAGGGCTTCGGCCAGCCCCAGCCACAGGGTGGGCACATTGGGGCGGGAAGCCAGCAGCCCGCGCCAGATTTCCACTGCTGCCTTGGGGCCGCCGATCTGGCGGTGCAGTTCGGCGCGCAGGATGTTGAGTTCCATATCGTCGGGCGCGTGCGGTAGCGTTTCTTCGAGAAGGCGCAGGGCTTCCTCGGCTTCGCCCAATGCCAGCAGGGCATTGACGGCGTAGCGCGTGGCTTCGGGGTCGAAGGGGTGGCTTTGCAGCCAGCGGCGGGCGTGCTGGAGGGCGATTTCGGGGGCTTGCTGAGCCAGCGCGATCTGAATGCGGAGCATCACCGGTTCGGCGGCGTGGCGCTCGGCGCGGGCGGCGGTTTCGGCGTGCTGGGCAGCCTCGTCCAGCCGACCCAGCCGGAAGAGCACCTGGGCCAGCAGTAAATGCGGCCGCGCGTGTTCGGGGTGGTGGCGCAAGGCCGTGGTCAGCGCGCTGTGGGCGGCTTCCAGGTCGCCACGTGCCATTTCGGCCTCGGCCAACGCCAGGTGGTGGGACAGGTGCTGCGGTTCCAGGCGGACGGCTTCTTGCAGGTGATGGAGGGCTTGTTCCTCGTGGCGCAGGTCGGTGTGGATGGCGGCAGCCAGGGCGTGCCAGCAGGGTTCATCGGGCGCGAGGCGCAGTGCGGCGGTGATGGCCTCTTCCGCAGTGGGCAGATCGCTCAGGCGGTTGGCAAGGCGGGCGACCAAAAAATGGGCTGCAGCCCATTGGGGGCGCTGGTCGCGCGCGTGTTGGGCGGCTTGCAGCGCGATTTGCAGGTCGCCGGTGGGCAGGCTTTCCAGCAGCAAGGCGTGGTGAAATTGCACCATCGGGTCGTTCTGGAAAGCCGGAAGCGCGTTTTGCATGGGCATGCCGCGGCGACGCAGGGCGTCTAACCCCGCGGCGAGGTCGCTGGGGGCGGGTGGCGTTTGCAAGAGCAGCACGTTCAATCGCCCCTGGAACGCGGCCATGCCGCGCGCATACCAGCGGTGCAGCGCCGGGTGTTGGTGGTAGCCTTCGGGGGTAGCCTCGGCACCCAACCGCTGGGCTGCGGTTTCGAGGGCGGTTTGCCATGCCTCTTGTGCCGTGGCGCCCAAGACCTGGGCGTCGGGCAGGGCGGCCACGGCCTCGACCGCCCGGCAGCGGTGGTAACTCTCGGCTTGCAGCGTGAGCAAGCGTGCTTTGCGCAGCGCGGCTGCCGGGCTGTGGGGGCAGGCCTCGGTGACATGGTCGGTGAAAAGGTGGGCAATGTGCCAGCGCCGCAGTTCGGCCGCGGCATCGGCAATGGCTGCCCAGGCCGTCAACGTTGCCGTGGGCGGCAGGGCTTCGCCGGTAGGGGCGGGAGCGTGCTCGACGGCAGCATCCAGCAAGTGTTGCCCTTCGGCGAGATCGACGCGCCGGGCTGTGAGGCGCGCCTGGAGCGCCAGCAGGTGCGGTGATTCGGGCGCGTATTCCAGCCCTTGGGCGATGGCTTCGGCTGCTGCCACTTCGGCCCCCTGATCTAAGGCGGCTTCGGCCTGCGCTGCCAGCCACTCGGCCAGGTGCTCGGCGGTGGCAACGGTGGGAGAGGCTTGTAACAGGTGCTGAGCGCGCTCGGCTTGTAACAGCACCCGGGCCAGCGCGAGGGCTTCCAGCCGCAGGGGCAGATCTTCGGGGTGCAGCACCAGGGCTTCTTCGGCGGCTTGCAGGGCTTTGGGCAGGTTGCCGATGGCGCGCCATAGCCCTACGGCGGCTTTCAGCAGCGAGAATGCCCGTGGATAGGCTTCCAGCGCGCGGCTCAGGGCCTGGGCTGCACGCTGAGGGCGCCCTTGGGCCAGATCATTTTGTACAATGGCGAGATGAAGCGCGATGCGGGCTTCTGTTTCGCCTTCGTCGGCTTCGGGGGCGTGCTGGCCTTCGGTTTGCTTAAGGGCGTGCAGCGCGGCCTGGGTGGCGGCTTCAAAGGCATCTTGATCTTGCAGCGCGCGCACGAGCGCCAGATGCCACTGGGCGGGAGCGTCTTTGTCGTGGGTGGCGCGTTGCAGGCAGCGCACCGCGGCTTCGGTTTGCCCCAGCGCCAGCAGTTGCGTGCCTGCTTCGGCACACCATGCTGGTGTGGTGTGGTCGAGGTCTTGCAAAAAGGGCTGAAGTGCGGATATGGCTTCCTGGGCTTGTCCCAGGGCATGGTGAATTTTCGCCAGTAGCAGGGCAATTTCGGGGTTATGAGGTTGGAGGGCAGTGTTGCTTTCGAGGACGTCGGCGGCGCGAGGGGCTTCCCCGAGGTCTAACAGCAGGCGAGCGTACCAGTGGGCGATTTCCGGGTCGTGGCGGCTGAGCCGCAGGGCGTCGGAACCGGCGTCGATAGCCTGATCGCGGAAATTCAGTTGGCGGTAGGCTTCGGCCTGCAGTTGCCGCAGGCGGGGGGTGGGGCCGTGTTGGAGGGCGTCTTCTATGGCCGCCAGGCCGATTTCTGCCCGCCGAAGCCGCAGCGCCGTTTCTGCCAACCCAATGGCGATAGCCCGTTGCCGATGGGGATGCTCGCCGGGCAGCGCCTGCAAGGCCTGGCGGTAGGCTTCCAGTGCTTCGTCAAGATTTTGTTGCTGGCGATGTGCCTGGGCGAGGGCTGTCAGGATGTCGGCGCGTAACAGCGCGTCTTCGGGTACGGTGGTTTCCTGGGGCAGGCGGCTAAGCGCGAGTTGCAAGGCGTGGGCAGCGCGCTCGGGGTCGGTTTGTGCGGCCAGGAGGGCCTGGGCGTAGAGGTAAAGGTCGTGCGGCGTGGCATCGGGCTGCTGCGAAAAGGGCGCCAGCAGGGCCGCGGCGGCGTGCGGGTCGTCGGCGGCCAGATGTGCCTGGGCCAGCAAGCGCGCGGTTTTGGGCGTGGGCGTGTCGCGGTGGTAGCGGTGCAACAGGTCGCGGGCCGCGGTGGGTTCACCAAGCGCCAGGTAGGTGGCGGCTAAGGTGGCGGCAATGTCGGCGCGTTGAGGGGCCAGATGATGGGCGGTTTCCAGGACGGTGCGGGCGTGGCCGGGGCGGTTTTGGGACAGCAGGTATTGCCCCAGGCGGTAATGAATTTCGGCGTCGTGAGGGAGGGCGTGGGTGGCCGTTTGGAGCACGTCCAGTACGGCGGCTTCTCCCTCGGTTTGGGCTACCACGTCAGCCAGCGCGAGGTAGGGACTGGCGTCGGTGGGGTGGTGAGCAATGGCCTCTTCCAGGTGGCGGCGGGCGGCCTCGAGATGGCCTTCTTGGGCCAGCACTTTCCCCACAATGGTCAGCGCCTGAGGGTGTTCGGGCGCGTGTTCCAGCACAGTTTCGGCAGCGCGACGGGCTTCTTCGGGCTGGTCGGCGCGCAGGGCGAGGCTGGCCAGCGCAAGGTGGTCTTCAGGGGTGGCTTCGGGGTCTTCGGCCAGCAGGCGGTGGTTTTGGAGGGCTTCGTGAAGCAGGCCGGCGGCTTCCTGTGCTTCGGCCAGGCGGCGAAGGCGGGCTGTGGTGGGGGCAAGCCGATGGGCGAGGAAGGCCGCTTCGGCGGCTTCGGCCGGGTGCTGCGCTTGAAGGGCGGTCTCGGCAGCAAGGTCGAGCGCCTGCACGTCGGCGGGATGGGCGGCAGCCAGGCGCAAGGCGGCCCGCGCGGCGGCCGCGGATTCTCCCAGAGCCGTTAAGGTTTCGGCCAGGGTGTGCAGCAGGTCGGCGGGCAGGTCGCTGAGGTGGGCCAGAGCCTCTAAGGCATAGGCGCGGGCGGTTTCGGGGTGACTGTTTTGCAGCAGGTGCGCGGCGGCGACCTGCAAGGCCGGGTGGTGCGGCGTTTCGGGAAGCAGCGCACGGGCTTCGTCGGTGTGGCGGGCACGGTGGCGTGCAAGGGCACGGCGCGCCAGCACCTCGGGGTGGGAAGGCAGGTGAGTTGCGGCCTGTTCCCACGCTGTGAGCGCTGTGGGTAAATCGCCCTGGGAGGCAGCCAGTTGAGCCTGATGGGTGGCTAACAGGCCGCTGAGGCGGCGCAGGTTTTCCCATGCGTCGGCGAGGGCGGCTTGTGCCTCGTCTGGCTGGCCTGTGGCGGCGGCGTGAAGGGCGCGCTGCCATCCGTCGTAAGGGGCTGGAAGGGGCTGAGTGGTGATTTGCGCGGCTACGGCGCGGGCCAGTGCGGGACGGCAGCGTTGGAGATCCCAGGCCGTGGACAGGCGGGGTTCGGGCGGGAGCCGCCGCAGGAATTCAGCCAGGCGCACGGCTTGAATTTCCGGTGGCGTAGGCTGGCACAGCAAGGCGTGCAGCGCCAGGGCAGGGCCGTGAGGCAAAGCAGCGATGGCTTCGAGCAACGCGGGGGCGTCGTCGGCCCACGAAAGCGCACAGGCCAGCGGCGTGCGCCAGGCCGTGGACGGGCCTTCCAGAAATTCGGCCAGGCCTTTCCAACTGCCATTATCCTTGCGGAAGGCCTGCAGCGTCAGCGCCAGGCGGGCGGCGTCGGCCAGGGTCCTCGGCGGCAGGGGAGGGTTTTCGGAGGGGGTGTTCTCTTGTTGGGGAGCGTGTTCCAGCGCCAACCGCGCCAGGGCGCCTGGATGCCAGGCGGTAGGCGTGGCTCCCAGGCTTTCCAACGCGTGTTCCCCCACGCCGCTGTGGAGCGCTTCCCACACTAAGGGGTCGTGCATCAAGGCGGCGACGACCCAGGGGAAGGCATCGGGCGGCAGTTGTTGTTGGAGGGTGAAAAGAAAGGGCTTGGTTGGCATGGGAAACCTCGCAGGATGCGGACGCGAAGCGGGTTAGTGAAGGGGCAAAATATACTGGTAAGGGAAGTACATCAGCGCCAGACCGAGCACGATGAGAAAGATGCCGACGCCAGCGGTGGTTTGCACCAGCCTGGTGAGGGCGCTCACCAGCGCCGAGGCGTTGCCGACCAGGCCAGAGGCATCTTCGACCAGGCCCTTTTGGGCCAGACGGGCAGTGTGCGCTGCCACGCGCTGAATGTCGCGGTTCATCGCGCGGGCAACGAGCACAAACACGCCCATCACGAAGGTGGCCATGCCGAGCAGGAACACCAGACCACCGAGCCACATGCGCAGATCTTGCGGTGTAAGAGAGGTGTGCATGACGAACTCCTTGAGATGGAATGACAGGCGCTCTCGAAGGTGCAAGAGGTGTGCCAGCGGCAGCGGCGGCCCCGCGCGTTGGAGGGGCTGCGGCGCTGAACCGCGGTATAATGAGACCCCCGCGGGCATGTGGCGGAATTGGCAGACGCGACAGACTTAGGATCTGTTGCCGCGAGGCGTGTGGGTTCGAGTCCCACCATGCCCATTGGAAGGCTGCTGGCCTTGCTGGTACGGCGCTGCTGGCGAGGAGGGCTGTGAGGTTGCAAAAACCGCCGCGAGCGCCCGGCCAGACAGGCAGGCGCTCGTTGGGCAATCAATGGAGGCAAAACCGGTGGCTGGGAAGGCCACCGGTGATATAATTGCGCCGCGTATCCCGGATTCTTTTTGTGAGGTAGAGCCTTGAAAGTTACAACCACCATCCGCGAAGACCATCAAGCCGAATTGACGCTGGTGTTGGACAGCCAGGAACTGGAACGCGCCAAGCGCCGTGTGGCGCGTGAATATGCCCGCCGGATGAAAATTCCCGGCTTTCGCCCCGGCAAAGCGCCTTATGAACTCGTCGCCCGGCGTGTTGGCGAGGAAGCCATTCGTGAGGAGGCTTTGGAGCGCCTGCTGGATGAGTATTACCCCAAAGCGCTGAAAGAAGCCGAAATCGAACCTTACGGCCCCGGCAAACTGGAAGAAATCGTTTCGGAAGACCCGCCGACCTTCAAATTGTTGGTGCCGCTGGCCGTTGACGTTGAACTGGGCGATTACCGCAGCGTGCGGCTGCCTTACGAGCCGCCCGAACTCGACGAAGAAGAGGTGGACAAGGTCATCGAGGCTTATCGCCAGATGTTCGCCGTCCTGGAACCGGTTGACCGCCCCGCCGAAGTGGGCGATGTGGTGTATGTCAACGTCCAGGCTTATGAAGAAGGCCAGGAAGACGGCGAACCGCTCTTTGCCGACCAGAACCACCCTGTGCTCATCGAGAAAGAGCCGCACGATGGGGAATGGCCTTACCCGGGCTTCCCTGAAGAGTTTGTCGGCGCCAAAGCGGGCGATACCAAAACCTTGACTTACACTTACCCCGACGACGAAGAAGACGAAACATTGTGGGGGAAGACGGTGGTCGTCAAAGCTGAGGTGGTGGAAGTCAAGGGCCGCAGCGTGCCCGAACTGGACGACGACTTTGCGCAGCAACTGGGCGCGCAGGATGCCGAGGACTTGCGGAAAGGCGTACGCGAATCGCTGGCGCAGCAGAAGCAGCAAACTTACGATGTGGAATACCTGACCTCGGTACTGGATGAAATTATTGCCCAGGCCACCCTCAAATATCCGCCGCAAGTGGTGGAAGACGAGGTGGTAAATCGCTTGAACGAATATCTGCAAGAGGCTCAGCAGCGCGGTCTTTCTTGGGAAGACTACCTCAAAGAGCGCGGCACCGATGAAGAGGCATTGAAAGCGGAGATTCGGGAGGAGGCTGAGCCCTTTGTGCGCCGTCGGCTGGTATTGGAAGCCATCGCGCGCGAGGAAAACCTGGAAGTTGACACCGACAAGGTGCTGGATGCAGCCCGTAACTATCTGGTGCAGATGGCCTCTTCAATGGAGCCTAAGGAAGCGCGCAAGTTGGGGCGCGACAAGGCCTTCATTCAAGACCTGGTGGCGGCGGCTGCCCATGACGAGTTGATAGGGCAGGCCGAGGCTTTTGTGATTTCCCTTGCGAAGGGCGAATTGGAAGCCAGGGAAGCCGCGGAAGAGGATGAAGACAGCGACGAGGAAGGCGAGAAAGCCGAAGTGGCAGCCGCACCCGAGGCGCAGGAAGGCGAAACCGGGGCCGTTGAAGCCGAGGCCGCCCCGGCCGACGAAGAGGCTGCTGAGGCGGCTTCCACCGACGAGCCGGAAGCGTAAGGAGGCCAACATGATGGACCCGCGGGCGGTAATCCCAATGGTAATTGAAAGCTCTGGGCGCGGCGAGCGGGCTTACGATATCTTTTCGCTGTTGCTCAAAGAGCGGATTGTGTTCGTGGGCACGCCAATCAACGATCAGGTGGCTAACCTGATTGTGGCGCAACTGTTGTACCTCAATCGCGAAGACCCTGAAGCGCCTATTCAGATGTACATCAACTCGCCGGGCGGTCAGATTTATGCCGGGCTGGCGATTTACGATACCATGCAGATGATTACCAACCCTATCAGCACGGTAGCGGTTGGCCTGACGGCTTCGTTTGGCACGGTGCTGTTGACGGCAGGTACCAAGGGCCAGCGGTACGCTTTGCCGCATGCGACCATTCACATGCACCAGCCACTGGGTGGGGCGCAAGGGCAGGCTTCGGATATCGAGATCCAGGCTAAAGAGATTTTGCGCTTGCGGGAGCGCCTGAACGAAATTCTGGCGCACCACACCGGCCAGCCGCTGGAAGCCATTGAGCGTGATACCGAGCGCGATTACTACATGAGCGCGCAAGAAGCGGCGGAGTATGGCCTGGTAGACAAAGTGCTCGAGCCGCCGCCCAAAGCCGAATTGTAAAACGCATCATTGACCGCGTCGGGCTCGCCCCGACGCGGTGTTGTTTGGGAGTGCAGCATGCCGATTCGTGCCTTGATTTTGGACATGGACGGAGTAGTATGGCGTGGCAGCCAGCCCTTGGGTGACTTGCCGGCCTTGTTTACGCGCCTTGAGGCGCTGGGGATTTCGTCGGTTTTCGTGACCAACAATGCCACGCGCTCGGTGGAGCAGTACGTTGAGCGTCTGCGAGGGTTGGGGCTGGAAGTTTCTGCTGACCGTATTCTCAACTCGGCGCAAGCAGCGGCGCACGCGTTGGCCGAGCGGCTGCCCGCGGGCGCATGGGTGTATGTAATTGGAGAGGGCGGGCTGCGGGAAACCTTGAAAAACGCTGGATTTCGTATAGCCAATAAATGGCAAAAACAATGGCTCCAAAAACCTCACCCCAAAAACACACCCCAGGCCGTCGTTGTTGCCCTTGACCGCGAATGCACCTACCGCCAAATTCGCGCCGCCACTTTGCTCATTCGTCACGGGGCACTGTTCATCGCGACCAACCCCGATCGCACTTTTCCCACGCCGGAAGGGCTGGTGCCAGGAGCCGGGGCCATCATTGCAGCCGTTGAAGCCGCGACCGACCAACCCGCGCTCGTGGTGGGCAAACCCAAGCCACTGCTCTTCCAAATGGCGCTGGAGCGGCTGGGCACGCGCCCGGAGGAAACCCTTGTGGTAGGGGACCGGCTGGAGACCGACATTGCCGGCGGCCAAGCCGCCGGATGCCGCACAGCATTGGTGCTTTCCGGCGTCACCTCGGCCGAGCAGGCTGCCCGCTGGGAGCCGGTGCCCGACTTGATTGCACCCGACTTTACCGCGGTGGTGGACTTTCTGGAGCGGGAACGCCACTGGCAGGGGCAGCGCGTGGTCCAGGTGCCTTCCCCCAACAAAAATCCATGAGTAACCTGAGTACCCTGATTTACGACCTCGACCTCAATGATTTGCAGGCGTGGGTCCAGGCCCAGGGGCAAGCGGCCTATCGCGCCCGCCAGCTCTGGGAGGGGCTCTACCGGCATTTGTGGGCTTCCCCCAAAGACTTCACACCGCTGCCCAAAAGCCTGCGCGCGGCGCTGGGGCGCGATTTCACCTTCGAGGCCTTCCAGCCCGCGGCGACGTTGGTCTCTACGGATGGCGAAACCCACAAAACCCTCTTTCGCCTGCCCGATGGGGCGCAAATCGAAACCGTGCGGATGCGCTACGTACGCCGGCGTACCCTGTGCATTTCTACCCAGGCGGGATGCGCAATGGGGTGTGCTTTTTGCGCCACCGGCCAAATGGGGTTGCAACGCAACCTGAGCGCCGGCGAAATTGTGGCCCAGGTGCTTTACTACGCCCGCTGGCTCAGAGAACGCGGCGAACGCGTCACGCATATTGTCTTCATGGGCATGGGAGAACCTTTCCACAACTACGATGCCACGCTGAAGGCCATTGACATCCTCAACCACCCCCAAGGCTTTGCCCTGGGCGCCCGCCGCATGACGATTTCCACCGTGGGATTGGTGCCACAAATCCGGCGTTTTACCGCCGAAAAGCGCCAGGTCAACCTCGCCATCTCCCTTCATGCTGCTGACGACGAATTACGCTCCTCGCTGATTCCCATTAATCGCAAATACCCTCTCAATGCGCTCATGGACGCTGTGCGGGATTACACTACCACCACACATCGCCGCGTGACTTTCGAATGGGCACTGATTCGCGGCCTGAACGACACAAAAGCCCAGGCGCGCCGTCTGGCCGCCTTACTCAAAGGCATGTTAGCGCATGTCAATTTGATTCCGCTCAACCCCACACAAGGCTTTCAGGGAGAAGCCAGTTCCCACCAGCGCGCCCGTGAATTTTGCCAGGTGCTCACCGATGCTGGCATTCCCTGCACCGTGCGCTTGCGGCGCGGCATTGATATTCAAGCCGGTTGTGGACAACTGGCGGCTCGCGAAGGCGACAGCCTGGATTTTGTGCTAAAATCACCATAACAAGGCCGTTGCTCATGGAGGCAAGGAGGCTGCGATGAAAGAGACGCTTGTTCGGCTGGTGTATCCGCCCGACCTGCTGCGTGTGCCGGTGCTCAATCAGCTCATCCAGCGGTTCGACCTGACGGTGAATATTTTGCGCGCGCAGGTGGGCGCCGAAGCGGGGTGGATCGAACTTCAAATCGGTGGGGAAGACGCGACCGTTGACGACGCGCTGAACTGGCTTCGAGAACGGGGAATTTACGTCCAGTTCATTGAAGAAACGTAAATGCAGGAAGCCGCGCTCCTCGGCGCGGCTTTTTTGTCAAGGGTGTTGCCTTGCACATGTGTTGTGTTGCAACCTGGCTGCTGCAGGCTATCGCCGAAAAGGCCAGGGAAGGGGGTGCGGCGTGCATTGATCCAGACGATGCAGCAACGCGTGAAACTGAGCGCCAGTGAGAATGATAATATTCACCAGATAAAAATAGAGCATCAGCGCCACAACCACGGCCAGAGAACCGTAAATGAAGTTGAGCCGCTGAAAGGCGAGGGTCAAATACTGGCCAAAGCCCGCGTTGAGACCCAGCCAGAACGCACCAGTCACGCCACCTGCCAGCGCGCTGGCGCGGCGCGGCGGCCGCTCGCGGGCCATCAACCGGAAAAGGGCATAAAACGCCGCCGAGGCAATGCCCCACAACGTCAACCGGTGCGTAAACACCGCGACAAAGGGAGAATACCCAACCCACGGCAAGGAAGCCACCAATCGGGCGATAAAAGCCACCAGCGTCGCCGTCCCTAACAAACCAGGCACAAGCAAAGCCACCAGTCCTACGCTCCACAAATGCACCCACCAGCCGCCGCGCCGCCCGCGCCCATTGTGGATGACATCCAGAGCGGTCAACAAACCGCGTAGAAACCCCGCCGCCGACCACAGCAGCGTCAGGCCAGCAAGGTAGTTCGGCAACGCGTGAGCAAGCACGATTTCCTGCAACAGGCGGGTGAAGACATCGCTGCCGCGCGGCAGAAACTCCATCACCAATCCCCACCCCTGCCGCTGGAAAGCAGGGTCGCGCAAGAGCCAGCCCACGCCGCTGGTGACCAGTAAAAGCAAGGGGAACATCGAGAACACAGCATAATAGGTGAGCGCCGCAGCCCGCAGCGCCACCTCGTTCCGTTGCCAGCGGTCGTAAAAACACTGCAGAAAATGTTTCATCGCTGCAATTGTACCCGCTTTCTGCAAACATACCCCCTGAAGAATCCAAAACCGGCTTCCCATACCATCCGAGCCACCGCCGGAAGTCATCCGTCTGTCGGCCGGTTTGACAACGCGGGCCTTCACTGATAAAATCAACTTACCAACTGGTAAGTAAACCTCCTGGAGGTCCAACATGAAACGACGATGGTTCATCTGGGTGGGTGTGCTGCTCCTGCTGACAGCGGGAGGCGTGTGGTACGTTCAGGCGCGCACGCACCAGCAGACCAGCGAGGCCAGCCAGTGGCGCACCGTAGCCGTCAAACGGGGCACCCTGGAAGCCAGCATTGACGCCAGCGGCACCGTCCGCGCGGCGCAAAGCGCCACCCTGGTGTGGCAAATCAACGGCGTTGTAGGGAAAGTGGCCGTGGATTTGGGCGAAGCGGTGACGCGCGATGAAGTACTGGCGACATTGCGGCACGATTCCTGGCCCCAGGCCCTGCTGCAAGCCCAGGTTTCGCTGCTCAACGCCCAAAAGCAGTTACAAGACCTGGAAGACGCCGCCAGCCTGCAATACGCTGAAGCCCTGCAGCGGTTGGCCACGGCCAAGCGGCAGCGAGACCGCGCCCAGAACCATTACGATTGGCTGGTCAACTGGGATAAAGACAACGCTCAAAAAGAATACGACAAATGGCATAATCTGGTACAGTCGCTTCAACATGATGTCAACGACCCCAAACTCCCAAGGACGTTGCGCGATGCTGCTCGCGCCCAACTGGAAATGGCCAAGCGGCAGGAACAGGTTGCTAAAGCCAATCTGAATGGCCCCAGTGAACTGGATATGGAAGAGGCCGAAGCCAACCTCGCGCTGGCCAAGGCCCAGGTCGAGCAAGCGCAGCGCGACGTCGAGCATTGGAAGAACGGCGCGCCTGCCAACCAGGTTGCCATTTTGCGGGCCCAAATCGATGCTGCTCAGGCCACGCTTGATATGGCTTCCCTGAAAGCGCCGTTTTCGGGCACCATCAGCGACATTCACGTTCACGCCGGTGATGTCGTCGCCCCCGGCACTATCGCCTTCCGCATCGATGCGCTGCACGCCCTTTACGTTGACGTCGAACTTTCGGAACTGGACGTCGCACATGTGAGCACGGGGCAGCCAGCCATCCTCTCATTTGATGCGTTGCCGGGCCGTACATACCACGGCGAGGTCGAAGAAGTAGCCCTGGCAGGGGTGCCCGACCGCAGTGGCAACGTCAATTTCCGCGTCACCGTGCACATGACCGACGCAGACGAGCATGTCCGCCCCGGCATGACCGCTGCCGTCAACATTCAAACCACCAAAATCACCGATGCGTTGCTGGTGCCCAGCCGGGCGGTACGCGTCAAAGACGGCAAACCGGTGGTTTTCGTGCTCAAAGACGGCCAGCCCCAGCCGGTGCAAATCACCCTCGGCGCGACTTCCGGCACCATGGCACAAGTGCTCAAAGGCAACCTCAAGGAAGGCGACCTCGTCATTCTCAATCCCCCCGCGGAAACCTTCAACTTTTTCGGAGGCCAGTGATGACCCACCAGGTCATCCAGGTACGTGAAATCACCAAAATCTACCGCATGGGCGCGGTCGAAGTGCCTGCCTTGCGCGGCGTCTCTTTCGACGTCGCCCGAGGGGAACTCATTGCCATCATGGGGCCTTCCGGTTCTGGGAAATCGACCCTGATGAACATTCTCGGTTGCCTCGACCGGCCCACCGCGGGCGAATATCTGCTCGACGGGCAGTTGGTTTCCCAACTGAACGACGATCAACTGGCAGGCATCCGCAACCGCAAGGTGGGGTTTGTTTTCCAGAGCTTCAACCTGCTGCCACGCATGACAGCCTTAGCCAATGTCGAACTTCCCCTGCGTTATGCCGGCATGCTTAACGGCACCCGCGAGAAAGCCCAGGCTGCTTTGGAAGCCATCGGATTGGGCGACCGGCTGATGCACAAACCCAACGAACTTTCGGGCGGGCAACAGCAACGCGTGGCCATCGCGCGGGCGCTGGTCAATAACCCGGCCATCATCCTGGCCGATGAACCCACCGGCAACCTCGATACCCGCTCTGGGCAGGAAATCATGGGGCTACTGGTCACACTCAACCGCGACCAGGGCACGACCATCGTGCTGGTGACCCATGACCCCGAAATTGCGGCCTACGCCGAGCGGGTTATTCACATTCGCGACGGCCAAATCGAACGCATCACCACCGGCAAACGAGCGGAGGCGGCTTCATGATGGCAACGTTCTGGCTGGCATTGCGCGACGCGGTGCGCAGTTTGCTGGCAAACAAGATGCGCTCTTTGCTGACCGTGTTGGGCATCGTCATCGGCGTGGCAGCGGTCATTGCCATGTTAGCCATTGGGCGCGGGGCAGAAAACAGCATCACTTCCTCGATTGAAGGTATTGGCACCAATTTGCTCTTCGTCATGCCGGGGCGGATGCGCCCCGGCAGCAACCCCGCGGCGATTTCCCGCCACCTGACACTCACTGATGTTCGCGCTTTGGAAGACCCCCTGGCAGCGCCTGCCGTCGCACAGGTGGCTCCGCTGGTCATCAAAGATAGCGTAGTCACGGCTGCCGGGGAAAGCCATGTCACCTCGGTTGTGGGCGTGACCCCCAACTATGCCGCCGCCCGTAACTACCACACCACCGAAGGGCGCTTCATCAACGATACCGACCTGGCTGGGCGCGCCTCGGTGGCTTTGCTGGGCCCCGATGCGGCGCAGGCCCTCTTCGGTCGCACGGCTGGTCTCGTCGGCGCGACCGTGCGCATCGCTGGGCAGCCGTTCCGGGTCATTGGCGTGTTGGAAGCCAAAGGGGGTGGCGCGCTTTCCGGCAACCAGGACGACCGTGTTCTCATCCCGCTCACCACAGCCATGGCGCGCATCACCCACAAGCCCAACCGCGTCGACGTCATCATGGTCTCTGCCACCTCGGCCGATGAAGTCAACGAAGCCCGGCAGGAGGTGGAAGCCATCTTGCGGGAACGCCACCACCTGCGCCCCGACCAGGACGACGATTTCACCATCTTCACCCAGGAAGAGTTCCTTGGTACCTTCCGCACCATCACGCGCGTCCTGACCATCTTCCTGGGAGGCATTGCCGGCATTTCCCTGCTGGTCGGTGGCATTGGTATCATGAACATCATGCTGGTCAGCGTAACCGAGCGCACCCGCGAAATCGGGCTGCGGAAGGCGTTAGGGGCGCGCAAGCGCGACATCCTCATCCAGTTCCTCACCGAGGCCATCTTGCTCAGCCTGGTGGGAGGGCTCTTGGGCATTGTCGTGGGGTGGGGCATTGCCGTAGCCGTGGGCAAGATTGCCGCGGCCTCACATGCCGATATCGTGCCCCAGGTGGGGCTAAACGCCGTGCTGCTGGCAACGCTGTTTTCTGCTGCGGTGGGGGTGTTTTTTGGCCTTTACCCGGCCAATCGCGCCGCCGGCCTGGAGCCAGTGGAAGCCTTGCGGTACGAATAAATTGCGAAATGAGGAATTGCGAATTGCATTCCCGCCCCAACCCGACGACCCGACCAAACGACCACACGACTAAACGACCACACGACTAAACGACTAATCGACTTCCTTGTTTATCCATTCCAACTCGGCAGCGAAAATCTCCACCGGCGGGCGGGCTTCTGTCGCGCGACGCACGCAGCCGCCGGGGGTGTTGAGCAATTCCTCCGGATCGTCTAAGGTGATACGGCCTTCTTCGTCCAAATCCAGCGGGTGCAGCACACAATAAAACGGTTTCAGCGTCCACGGGTGCCAACCCTGGGCTTCTGCCGCGGCCTGCAGCGCACAGTGCCCCTCCGGCGGCAGCCAGAACACGCATGCCGTGCCCAAAGGGTGTTCAGGCCGGGCCAGCACCCGCGTGTGGCGCACCTGCCCCGAGGGGGTGTAGGGGTCATCTTCCTCTTCGTCGGTGAACCACGTCGCCGGGTCGGCCGCGTCTTCCGGCAACAGCGCGGCAATGCCCGCCGCGTGGCGTAAAATGGCTTCCACCTCGATGAGGTCAACCCACACGCCGTGTACGCAGCACGTCCCGCGGCAAGCGGGAAAATCGCAGCACGCGAGCGCCACGGGTTGGTACATGCTGGGAGCGAGAGGTGGGCGGAGAGTCATTTTGTCATTTAGTCAGGTAGTCAGGTAGCCGGTTGGTTGTCTGTGACACCGGGGATCAGGGCACGGGGCATCCTGACACCCCGACACCTGACACGCTGATATTCGACACCCCAAGCATCCGGGCATCACTTCTCGTACAACTCTACCAACACCCCAAACGCACTCTTGGGGTGCACAAACGCGTAGCGCACGCCGTTAGGCTTCGTGACCGGCTCGGGGTTGATGAGTTCCACGCCGCGGGCCTTCAGGCGCGCCAACATGCCGTCCAGGTCGTCCACTTCCAGGCAGATGTGGTGCATTCCGGGACCGCGCTTGGCGAGGTAGCGGGCGATGCCGCTTTCGTCGTCGGTGGGCTGCACCAGTTCAATTTCACCGTTTTCCAGCGGCAGGAAGGCGATGGCCGAGTGCTCCTGAGGCACAGCGGCAATTTCGGCCACCGGCAGCCCCAACGCGTCGCGCCAGAAGGTCAGGGCTTCGTCCAAATCGGCCACGACGACGGCCAGGTGGTCCATACGGCGAATTTTAGACATAGAAGGTCTCCGAGGGGGGATTAAGGTATTGGGAATTGGGGAGGATTGAGGGAGTTATACCGGGCATCAGGGCATCAGGGCATCACTGCACCCTTCGCACCCTTCGCACCCTTCACATCTCCGGCCGATATTCGCCCCACACCTTCCGTAGCACGCCGGTGATCTCGCCCAGGGTCACGTCGCGTTCCACGGCTTCGATGAACAAGGGCATCAGGTTTTCATCGCCTCGGGCGGCCTGTTCGATGCGTGCCAGAATTTCAGCCACTTTGGCGCTATCGCGGCGGGCGCGCAGGGCCTTCAGGCGCTCGCGTTGGGCCTCTTCGATAGCCGGGTCCACTTTGAGCTGTTCCAGGTCCGCGTGTTCTTCTTCAATCTGGAACGCGTTGACGCCCACCACGATTTGCTCGCCCTGCTCGATGGCCCGCTGGTAGCGGTAGGCGGCATCCTGAATTTCGTTTTGGATGTAGCCCCGCTCGATGGCAACCAGCGCGCCGCCCATTTCGTCGATTTTGGCGATGTAGGCTTCTGCACGGCGCTGGAGTTCGTCGGTGAGGTATTCCACGAAGTAGGAGCCCGCCAGCGGGTCAATGGTGTCGGCCACGCCCGATTCGTAGGCGATGATCTGCTGGGTGCGCAGCGCGATGCGCACGGATTTTTCGGTGGGCAGCCAGAGGGCTTCGTCCATGCTGTTGGTGTGCAGCGATTGCGTGCCGCCGAGCACCGCGGCAAGCGCCTGCAGCGCGACCCGCACGATGTTGTTTTCCGGCTGCTGCGCGGTGAGGGTGGAACCCGCGGTTTGGGTGTGGAAGCGCAAGCGCCACGATTTGGGGTTTTGCGCGCCGAAGTGGTCGCGCATGATGTTAGCCCACATGCGCCGCGCGGCGCGGAATTTAGCGATCTCCTCGAAGAAGTTGTTGTGGGCGTTGAAGAAGAAGGAAAGTTGCGGCGCGAACGTGTCCACATCCAGCCCCGCGTCCACCGCGGCTTGCACATAGGCAATCGCGTCGGCCAGGGTGAAGGCAAGTTCCTGCGCCGCGGTCGCGCCGGCTTCCCGAATGTGGTAGCCGCTGATGCTGATGGTGTTCCACTTGGGCACTTCGCGGGCGCAAAACTGGAAAATATCGGTAATCAGCCGCATGGAAGGCTTGGGCGGGAAGATGTAGGTACCGCGGGCAATGTATTCCTTGAGGATGTCGTTCTGAATGGTGCCGCGCAGTTTGCGGATGTCCGCGCCTTGCCTTTTGGCAACGGCAATGTACATCGCGAGCAAAATCGCCGCAGGCGCGTTGATGGTCATGCTGGTGGAAACCTTTTCCAGCGGAATGTCACGGAACAGGGTTTCCATATCTTCCAGCGAGGAAATGGAAACACCCACCTTGCCGACCTCGCCGATGGCCATGGGGTCGTCTGCGTCGTAGCCGATTTGGGTAGGCAGGTCGAAGGCCACCGAAAGGCCGGTTTGCCCCTGGGAAAGCAGGTAGCGGTAGCGTGCGTTGGATTCCTCCGCAGTGGCGTAGCCCGCGTACTGCCGCATGGTCCAGAAGCGCCCGCGGTACATGGTGGGCTGCACCCCGCGGGTGTAGGGGAAACTGCCGGGGAAGCCGAGTTGGTCGAGGTAATCCGGATCAGGGTCGGGCGGCAGCAGCAGTCGCGGCACGGGAATGCCCGAAGATGTGGTGAATTCCTCCTTGCGCTCTGGAAAGCGGCGCAGGGTAGGGGCTAAGGTTTCTTCCTCCCAGCGGGCTTGGGCTTTTTTCAGGTCATCGGTTGGCATGGCACACCTCGGTGATAAAGAATGAAGAGTTGCGCATTGCGAGGGAGAATTTTGGGGGGTAACCAGATTAAGTATACTCCAAGGGTAGGTATAATACTTTTGGGAAGACCCATCGCGAAGAATCTCACCCTTCCCGCCCTGAGCGGCGCACCTGAAAGGTGCGGAGTCGAAGGGTGGCTTCGTCGGCACGCCTTTCGCCCGCTTTTGGGCAAGGAGCACCCCTTGGCAAAATGGTCGGATTCCCGATATCGGCTGGCGACCTGCCCGCACGGCGGTGGGCGGGAGGTAGCCGCATGGGCGGAAACGGTAGCCTATCTGCGCCACCGGGTGGGAGAGCCATTGGTGTGGCGGCCATCGGTGGATTTTTTGCAGGTGGGTGAGGAAGCCTTGCTGCGGGCGGCGGTGGTGTATGCTGACCCCGCGCGGGCGCTAATGCTGGCCGACCAGCACGGTTTTGTGCCCGTGGTGGCCGCGACCGATGTGGACGGTGCGTTTCTGGTGGCTGCCCGCGGGGCAGCGGCAACAGTGGAAGCCGCGGAAGGCGCGCGGGTGGCGGTAGTGCCGGGGACGTTTGCCACCACGTTGGGGCTTTACACGCTTTACCAGCGTGGGTTAAGGCCCAAAGCAGTGCCCGCAGCGTCGTGGCAGCAGGCCATCCGCTGGGTGCTTTCCAGCGACTGTGCGTTGGGGTTGCTCTGCGAGGCAACATATCGGGCATTGGCATTGCGTACACTGCGCGCGCTGCGGGTGATCGCCGGGCCGTGGAACACCCCTGCCGCGCACGTCTGGTTGGTGCGGCGAGCTTATCCCGCGCTGGGGCAGCGGCTGGAAGAGGTGCTGCTGGCGATGAACGAGGATGCCCAGGGGCGCGCACTGCTAACTTCCCTGGGCGTAACCGGCTGGCGACGCTACGCGGGTGAACTCGAAACCGTACGGCACCTTGTAGCCTGGGTACGCACAGAAATTGTTTACAATAAATAAACACCAGCAGTGCAGTGAGCGGAAACAAGTGTGCTTGGGCGTTAACGACACAAAGGCACGCGGTATTTGTGTTTCAAGATACGCTCCTGGGAAGTGGGGTAGGGGAGCGCGTCTTACCAGTGGTCTTGCTGCATACCTTTGTATACAGAGGATAGGCATTGTCGCCGTAGTCGCGCCGATGCTTGGTGCTGACAGTAGCCAGCAGGCTCGCAAACAAAAGAGGGAGGGGGGCAGCAACGGCACCGCACGACCTTACCGCACAACCTTAGAAAAAAGAAACCATGTTTTTGATAACTATCATTATCGCAAGCAAAAGCGTGTTATACTTACGCCCGTTTCTGGGCATAAGTTGCCCGTAAACCTTGCCTTTGGAGCTACTTATGACGACCAAGATCGTGTACTACAAGTCTCTCCTGTGTCCCCGTTGCATTCCGACGAGCAAAATGCTGAAAGCCTTTCGGCAACGCTACCCCCACGTAGAAATCGAAGAGGTTGAAGTAATTGCTCACCCTTCACGCGCGCGTGAGGCTGGCGTCCGTCAGGTGCCGACAATTGTCGTAGGTTCACAGCGCATCAACAAAGCCATGCCCTTGGACAAATTCGCCCAGCTGGTATTCGCAGAAGAAAACCCCCAGTAATAGCAACAGAAAAGCCCCAGGCCCGATCTCTCAGCCTGGGGTTCTCGTGTGCGCTGGGCGGGAGTTGAACCCGCACGCCCTAAGGGGCACGTGGCCCTCAACCACGCCTGTCTGCCAGTTCCAGCACCAGCGCATTTGCAAGCGGGCGTTATTATATCCGCGCCCCTTCAAATGGTCAAGCACGCAGAGAAAATTCGTCTCCCCTCCCTTTCGCCTTCCCACCAACAAAACGGCAAGTTGCTCAGTGCAACTTGCCGTTTTGTTACTCTTTTGGTGCTTTTATATTTACAAATATGGCGAAAAGGGTATAATTAAAGTGGCATTAAAAACCCCGCTGAGCACTTCTCGGAAGGAGGTGAAATGAAGGTTAGCGGCAAAAAGATTCTTTACGTCATTGGCGGCTTGCTCGCTGTGTCAGTGCTTGCCGCAGTTGCATGGATGGTCGTCGATACGGGAATTGAGGCGACCGCCCACGCAGCGTTTTGCGGCACCTGTCATGTAATGCAGCCCATGGTGGCAGCATATCATGACTCAGTACACGGCGGCAACAATCCCTACGGCGTCGCAGCCCAATGCTCCGACTGCCACGTCAACCACTCCAACGCTTTTGCCTACCTGGTCTCCAAAAGTGAATCAGGAATCCACGACACCTGGATCGCTTTGGTGATGGACGAGTTTACCCTCGATTGGCAAGCCAATCGAGAACGACGGGCAGAATACGTTTACGATTCTGGTTGTCTGCAATGCCACACCAACCTGCAATCCATTGCGGCGGGCCACGACGCTCATGCCAAATACTTCGATGGGCTCATCGATGCCAAGTGTGTGGATTGCCACCCAGGCGTAGGCCACGAAAACCTCAACAAATACCTCTTGATCAGTAAATACCGTTAGCCGCTGCTTTTCGCAATGCTCAGACCCGACCAAAACCTAACAAGGAGGTTCTATGCATAGCAAGCGCAAACTTTTTGTGGTTTCCCTGTTCGTGCTGGGGTTGCTGATCCTCGGTGCGGGCGTATTGAGCGCCTGCAGTGCCAAGGCGCCGAAGGCAGCCCAACCCACTGTGAGCGTGAGTGCAGCTCCCAACGCCCAAGGTGTCACGGAAGAGGCCAAAGCGTGCATCGACTGCCACGCCAAGGAAACCCCCGGCATTGTGAGCGATTGGGACCACAGCGCTCACGCCCAAAAAGGCGTCACCTGCCTGGACTGCCACGAAACCACACCGGATTCCCCGATGCTGCTCAAAGACATCAAGGGGCATGAAGATGTGAAGGAATCCCTTTCCATGCTTGTGCCGCCTTCGACCTGCGCCAAATGCCACCCCGATGAAGTCAAAGAATTTGATGCCAGCGGCCATCATCGGGCTGCTTTGCAGGTGGAAGACAAAGAATCCATGCAAACTTTGATTCACCACCACGAAGGGCGCGACATCGAAGGGCTGAGCGGGGCCTCTGAAGAGACCGGTTGTATGCAATGCCACGGGAAACGCATCAAACTGGATGAGCACGGCGTTCCCACGGCAGACACCTACCCCACTTCGGGCATCGGCAACATCTACCCCAACGGCGAGGTCGGCAACTGCACAGTGTGCCATACCCGCCACAAGTTCAGCATCGAGGAAGCCCGCAAACCGGAAGCCTGCGCCTCGTGCCACCTGGGGCCAGACCATCCCGATATCGAAATCTACGAAAACACCAAACACGGGCAAATCTACGCCACCGAGGGCGAAACCTGGAAATGGGATAGCCCGCCTGGCGACTGGGAACCTGGTGACTACCGGGCCCCCACCTGCGCCACCTGCCACATGAGCGGCATCGGCGACCTCAAACCGACGCACAACGTCTCTGAGCGCCTGTACTGGAACGCGTGGGCCAAAGAATCTCAACCGCGCAATTCAGATGATCCCATGTCCGCGCTCACCGGCCATGCTGAACAGGGCCGTGCAGAGATGAAGCAAGTCTGCGCACAATGCCATACCAGCGCCATGATCGACGACTACTTTGCCAGCGCCGACAAAGCCGTCAAGCTCTACAACGAAGGCTACTACGCGCCGGCGAAGAAGATGCTGGACGATCTCCAGGCCAAAGGCTTGCTGAAAGACAACCCGTGGGCCGACGAGTTCCAGATCCTCTACTATCACCTCTGGCACCACGAAGGCCGGCGCGCTCGCCAGGGCGCCTTGATGGGCGGCCCCGACTGGGCCCACTGGCATGGTTTCTTCATCCTGCAACAGGATCTCTACAAGATGCAGGATATCTACAACTACCGCATCGAAACCGGTGAAATCGAGAAGCCGTAACGGTTTCCCGGGTTCGACCTGAAAGCCATCACCCCCCAGGCAGCAACGCTCTGGGGGGTGATATTTTGGGCTTTCGTGAGTTGAGGGACTTCCAATAGCCCACCCTCACAACTATACATGGGGCCATAACGCAAAACATCGAGTAAAATATCGAGCCCTTGCTGCGCTTAGCAAGGGCTCGGCTATCGTGCGTTCCCGGAATGTGCAAGAATTAGCCACCATTGGCAGGGGTTGGTGTAGGCGTCGGCGAGGGGCCGGTGGCCGCGCCGCTCCAACTAAAGACCCGCGATTCACTCTGGTCGCCCGCCGGCTTCCAGATGGGGTTGCCTTCGTCGTCGGTGCCCACCTGCCGGACGGTGACCACCCACCAGCGGAAGATGTGCGGCTTGGGTTCAGTAGGCCGGAACGAAGCCGGCACGACATACTTGGTATCGGTGACGTAAGCCACAATTTTGCGCCCGCGGTCAGCGGTCAGGTCTTCCACTGTTACCTGGTAAGCCTCATTGTTCCGCAGTTCGCCCACCGAGGCCCATTGCAGGGCTACCGTATCGTCGGCCAGGGTAAAGACTGCCCCGTTGACCGGAATCAGCAAGTTTGGTGCGGGGTAAGGCGGCGGCGGCGTGGGCGTGGCGGTAGGCCCTGGCGTGGGGTTCCGCATACACAGCGGGATGATGAGGGTTTGCCCGGCAAAAACGGTGTTGCTGACCAGGCCATTGTACTGACGGATGGCCTCAATGGGCACATTATAGTTGATGGCAATGCCGCTCAGGGTGTCGTTTTCCTGCACAGTGTAGGTAATTTTCTCGCACGCCTGGGCTGTGGCGTCGGCCGGGCTGAGTGTGGCTTTGGGCGTGGGTGTCGGTGTGGGCGTTGGCTGCGGAATGAGCAGTTTTTGACCCACGTAAAGGGTGCACGCCGAGGAAAGGTTGTTTTGCAAGATGATGCTTTGAATCGAAACGTTGAAAGCCAGCGCAATACTGCCGCAGGTATCGCCGTTTTTGACCACGTAGGCCAGGGGGGTTGGCGTAGGCAACGGCGTGTTGGTAGGTGTGGGCGGCAAGGGTGTGGGGGTCACGGTGGGTGTCAACGTCATGGTCGGCGAAGGCACCGGCGTGGGTTCCACGATGCGGTTCGACTGGCGGAGTGCCAGATACACCATCACAGCGCCTAAGGCCACGAAAAAGGCCAGCAACCCCAACGCTACCGGCAGCGTGAGTGTAATCTGCGGCATTCGGCTGCGGCGGGCAGTTTGCGGAGGCTTGGCTTTCCCTTCAGGGGTAAACGTCGTCCCGCAGATATGGCAACGCGTAGCGTTGGCGCTCAAACGCGTGCCACAGGTCGGGCAAATTTTAGTGGGAGTTTCGGGTTTCTCTGCCATAAGAGCACCTTTGAGCCAAATTCGGCGCGCCGATTATACCATGCCTGCCGGTGTTATACTTTCGAGCATGTACAGCCTTTACCTGCACATCCCTTTTTGCCGCCACCGGTGCAGTTATTGCGACTTCAACACTTATGCCGGGCAAGAGCACTTGCGGGCAGCCTATGTGGAAGCCCTCTGCCAGGAAATCAGGCTGGTGGCCCTGGCTGCTGGCAAGCCGTTGCCCGTACATACGGTCTATTTTGGGGGCGGTACCCCCTCGTTGCTCACCCCTGCACAAATCGGGCATGTTCTGGAAACCATCGCTCGCCGCTTTACACTGGCAGAAGGGGCCGAAATCTCTCTGGAAGCCAACCCCGGCACGATAGACAGGGCTTACCTGAAAGCGTTGCGGAAGGCAGGAGTCAACCGACTCAGTCTGGGAGTCCAGTCGGCCCATCCAGATGATTTGCGCCTTCTGGAACGCGAGCACGATTTTGTCGCGGTCATTCGCACTGTGGCCTGGGCACGCGCCGCCGGATTCGATAATCTCAACCTGGATTTGATTTTTGGCCTTCCCCATCAGCCGCTGGAACGATGGCAATGGTCTCTGGAACAGGCCACCGCTCTGCAGCCGGAACATTTTTCGCTCTATGCGCTGACGCTGGAACACGGCACACCGCTGGCGCACTGGGTGGCCCGCGGTTTGTTGCCTAACCCCGACCCAGACCTGGCTGCCGAAATGTATCTGTGGGCTGATGAATTTCTGCAAAAGAACGGCTATGCGCAATACGAAATCTCCAACTGGGCACGGCCAGGAATGGCCTGCCGTCACAATTTGCAGTATTGGCGGAATCAGCCCTATTTGGGGTTGGGCGCTGGCGCGCACGGGTATGCTGCGGGAGTGCGCACAGCCAACGTATTGACGCCCGCGGGCTACATTCGTCGTCTGGGCCCTGATGCACGGCCCTCTGTTTTTCCGCGTACACCCGCAACAGTCAACGTCCGCCTGCTCTCCCCCGCCGACGAGATGGCAGAAACGATGATGATGGGGCTCAGGCTCACCGAGGAAGGCGTTGCCCGGCGCGCCTTTGCACAACGTTTTGGGCAAGAGATGATGGCGGTGTATGGAGCGGCAATTCGGCGGCTGGTGACACAGGGTTTGTTGACATGGTCGGCCGATGGCGAGCGGCTGCACCTCACGGCGCGCGGACGGTTGTTGGGGAATCGGGTTTTTCGGGAATTTGTGTGAGTGTGTGGCTGGCTGGCTGGCTGGCTGGTTAATTGAATGGCTATACGAAATCTTTGCCCGCTTACGTTTTTGTGCATCCGCCTTTCTGGCCTGGGCGCAAACGGCGGCTGGCTATACGAAGTCGCCCTCGCCGAACCTTGACAACCCGCTATCCCTCCCGTATAATCTGGAGCACAACTTAAATACCCTACTTCCCTCTCGGAGGAGTAAGCAGCCCGCTGGCTGACAGAAAAGATGCGGTCACCGGCTGAAAGCCGCCACAGCCCAGCCCTGCCGAAGGTCGCCGAGAGCAGCAGGCCGAAGAAAGCCGCCTTGCGGTGAGTAGACCGGCCCGGGTGCGCCCGTTACCGCGCGGCCCCAATCGGCTGCCCGCCCGCTGGGGTAACGAGTGCGTCGCCGCCGTAAGGCGCGGCGAAGTGAGGTGGTACCGCGGATTTCCCCTTCCGTCCTCATGCGGAGGGGGTTCTTTGTTTAATTGCGAGTGATGATTTGCGATTTGCGGAAAGCCGCCGCCAACTGCCAACCGCTAATCGCCAATCGCTAATCGCCATCATCATTCACCGAGCACATCTTCACTTGACACCAGAACACCTGACACAGGCAACTTTCCTCTGGAGGCCACCATGACCGCATACGAACTCCCCCCTACTTTCAACTTCCGCGAACTGGAAGGTGAAATCTACCACCGTTGGGAAAGCAGCGGCTACTTTGCCCCTTCCAACGACCCCAACGACCCCGGCCACGACCCCCACAAGCAGCCCTTCGTGATTTCCATGCCGCCGCCCAACGTGACGGGCGAACTACACCTCGGCCACGCGATGTTCGTTTCCCTCGAAGACCTGATGACCCGCTACCACCGCATGAAGGGCGAACCGACCCTCTGGTTGCCCGGCACCGACCACGCGGGCATCGCCACCCAACTGATGGTGGAACGCGACCTGGCCGCCAAAGGCATCGACCGCAAAACCCTGGGGCGGGAAGGCTTCCTCAAACATGCCTGGGCTTGGAAGGAACGCTACCACGACCGCATTGTGGGGCAAATTCGCCGCTTAGGGGCCTCGTGCGACTGGTCGCGCGAGCGTTTCACCCTCGACCCCGGCCTCTCGCGTGCCGTGCGGGAAGCCTTCGTGCGCCTCTGGAAGAAGGGCCTGATTTACCGCGGCCCGCGCCTCATCAACTGGGACCCCAAACTCAAAACCGCGGTCTCTGACCTTGAGGTTGAATACCGCGAGCAGCAGGGCAAACTCTACTACTTCAAATACATGCTCGCCGACGGCAGCGGCTACATTCCCGTGGCGACCACCCGCCCCGAAACCATTTTGGGCGACACCGCCGTGGCCGTCCACCCCGAAGATGAGCGCTACAAGGCCTTCGTGGGCAAAGAGGTGGTGGTGCCCATGTTAGGCCGCCGCATTCCCGTGATTGCCGACGATTACGTCGACCCCGAATTCGGCACCGGCGCGCTCAAAATCACCCCCGGCCACGACCCCAACGACTACGAAATCGGCCAGCGCCACAACCTGCCCATCATCAACATCTTCACCGAAGACGCCACCATCAACGAGCACGGCGGCCCCTACGAAGGCCTTGACCGCTTCGAAGCCCGCAAGAAACTATGGGAAGACATGCGCGCCGCGGGGCTGGTGCTCAAAGAGGAAGATTACGTCCATCAGGTGCCGGTTTCCCAGCGCGGCGGCACTCTCATCGAGCCGATGATTTCCACCCAGTGGTTCGTGAAAATCAAGCCGCTGGCCGAAGCCGGCCTGAAAGCCGTGCGCGAAGGCCAGATCCGCATCATCCCCGAGCGCTTCGAGAAGGTGTACTTCCACTGGCTGGAAAACATCCGCGACTGGTGCATCAGCCGCCAGTTGTGGTGGGGGCACCGCATTCCGGCGTGGTACGGCCCCGATGGCGAGGTGTTCGTTGCCCACAACGAAGAGGAAGCCCACCAGCAGGCCGAAGCCCACTACGGCCACCCCGTGGAACTCACCCAAGACCCCGACGTGCTCGACACCTGGTTCTCTTCGGGGCTGTGGCCGTTTTCCACCTTGGGCTGGCCTGAAGAGACGCCCGATTACCGCTACTTCTACCCCACCAGCGTGATGGAAACCGGCTACGACATCCTCTTCTTCTGGGTCGCCCGCATGATCATGATGGGGCTGGAATTCACCGGCAAGCCGCCCTTCCACACGGTTTACCTGCACGGGCTGGTGCGCGACGAGCACGGGCAGAAAATGTCCAAAACCAAAGGCAATGTGATTGACCCCTTAGTGGTGATGGACGAACTGGGCACCGACGCGCTGCGCTTTACCCTGCTGGTGGGTTCCAGCCCGGGCAACGACATGAACCTCAGCCTGAAGAAGGTGGAAGCCAACCGCAACTTCGCCAACAAGGTGTGGAACGCCGGGCGCTTCGTGATTGGCGCGCTGGAAAAAGCCCCCGACCGGCGGCAGGGCGAAGCCGACTGGACTTTAGCCGACTCGTGGATTTGGGCGCGCCTGCAAGACCTCATCCGCCGCGTCAACCGCCTGTTCGAGGCCTACCAGTTCGGCGAAGCCGGGCGGCAGATTTACGACTTCTTCTGGAGTGAATTTGCCGACTGGTATCTGGAAATCGCCAAAACCCAACTGGCCGAGGGCGGCGACCGCGCCTTTACCACCGCGCAAACCCTGGTGAAGGTGCTCGACGCCACCCTACGGCTGCTGCACCCCTTTACCCCCTTCGTCACCGAAGCCCTGTGGGGGCACCTGAAAGCCGCGGTCATTCAGCGTTACGGCGAAGGCAACGCGGCCTTCACCCCCGCGGGTGGCTGGCCGGGAGCCCTCATCGTTGCCCCCTGGCCGGAAAGCCGCGACAAAGAGGGCTGGGAAGACGACAAAGTGGCGCAGTTTGCCGCCTTCCAGGAAGTGGTGCGCGCCATCCGCAACGTGCGCGCCGAAAAGAAGGTGAAACCGGCGGTGAAAATCGGCGCGACCATCGCCGCGGGCGAATACACCGCCGCGCTGCAAAGCCTGAGCAAGCCGCTGGCTGCCCTGGCGCGGCTTGACCCTGCCCATCTGACCATTGTGGAGCACCTCGCCGAGCGCCCCGAAAACAGCGTGGCGTTAGTGGCCGGGGGTGTGGAAATCTTCCTGCCCCTCGCTGACCTGATTGACCCCGCCGAAGAGCGGGCGCGGCTGGAAAAAGAACTCGCCGAAGTGGAAGGGCAGATTGCCCGGCTGGAAAAACTGCTCGCCAGCCCCTTCGCCGAAAAAGCCCCGCCGCCGGTGGTGCAAAAGGAACGCGACAAACTCGCTGCCGCCCAAACCCAGGCCGAAAAGTTACGCAGGCAACTGGCTGCCCTGAGTTGAAACCAAAGCAAAAGCCCGACAGGCTCCTGAATCCTGTCGGGCTTCGTTTTCGTTACGCCACAAGGCACAATTACGCCATCACCGCCTCTTCCACGGCAATGGGAGTGTCTTCCATGTGCCACCAGGCAATGGGTTCTTCTCGCTCGAAGAAGAACTTTTCCTCGCCAAAGGCAGGCTTGAGGTGCGTCAGCCAGGTGGCGTTGGGGTCGTATTGGGCAAAGAAAGGCCGCCCCACCCAATCGGGGTTGCGCGCCTGCAGGAATTCCAGCACCAGCACCTTCTCGCCGCGGATTTCCGCCGGGCCTACAATGCGCACCTTGCCCGGCCAGGCCGACATGGAAGGCCCTCGCACGGTACGCGCCAGCCCGCTCACCTGCTGATAAGCCGCGCGGAAGATTTCCTGCGCCCGCACCAACGGCACTTCAAAGTAATTCTTCGGGCCGGTATCGCGTTCCACGAACATATAGTAGGGAATCATCCCCAATTTGACGCCCTCGCGCCACATGGTCGCCCACACCTCCGGGTTGTCGTTGATCGGATGCACAATCGGCGCCTGCATCCGAATTTCTGCCCCGGTCGCGCGGATGCGGCGAATGGCTTCCTGCACAATGGGCGTGGACATCTCGCGCGGGTGGGTGAAATGCGCCATCACCGCCAGGTGCTTCCCGGCTCTGACAACCTGTTCGTACAGCCGCAAAATGTCATCGGCGTCCTCGTCGGTGACAAAACGTTGCGGCCAATAAGCAAGCGACTTGGTGCCAATGCGAATATCACGGATGTGTTCCAGTTCCGGCGCCAGCAGCGGCTCGATGTACCCCCGCAGGGCACGGGCTTTCATGACCATCGGGTCGCCGCCAGTAAAGAGCACGTCGGTGACGGTCTTGTGCCGCTTGAGGTATTCCACAAAGCGTTCCGTCTGGCGAGATTCGAACTTGAGTTTCTGAACACCGACAAACTGCGCCCAACGGAAACAATAAGTGCAGTAAGCATGACACGTTTGCCCCTGCGCGGGAAAGAAGAGCACAGTTTCCCGATATTTGTGCTGCACTCCCGGCAGCGGTTCGCCATCCAGCAAAGGCACGTTGTGAGTCATTTGCCCCGCCGGGTGGGGGTTGAGTTTGGTCAGGCGAATTTCGTTGGCTTTGGCAAGCACCGCCGCAGGCGAAGCCCCCTGCTTGAGCATATCCCGGACGGCGAGGAAATCTTCTTTATCCAGCATGCCCGGCTGGGGAAAAGTGAGTTGAAAAATAGGGTCTTCGGGCACGCGCTCCCAATCAATCAACGCTTCAATGACATACGCGTTGGAGCGGAAAGGCAGCACCCGCGCCGTGACTTCTATGGCCTCGCGCAGGTCAGGGCTGAGGCGCTGCCAAAGAGGGTGCTTGACGATATTGTGAATTGTGACAGGTTGATAACGGGAATCACGAGACTTTTTCCAATCAGACATACATTCCTCCTTGTCACTTAGGGTTTGGGCTGCGTACCGACAAAAACATTCCACGGGCGAAAAGCAGCAGGGAAGCAAGAGCCACCACAAGGCGTTAAACGCGCGAAGGCATTCACTGTGCGCGAAAAGTGAACGCCCGGTTTGCTTTTTAAGGCAAAACAGGTTGCCAGGAGCGGCTTGAGCCGATGGCCTCGCGGTGCGCTTTAACCCGCGTTTTGCGCGCGCGAAGAGAGCCTTGAGCTACTGTCGGCTTTCCCAAATTTGCACTGCGCGGCGCACCAGCGCCCGCACAGCCTCATCCGGGATACTTTCGATATGCTCATATCGCTTCAAGCCGACCAGAATATTGACGCCCCCTTTGAGTCCCCCCACCACCCGTACCGGTTCGGGCAGATCAGTTTCTGCCTGCAAACGCTGCACGATCTCGTCAATCTGTTCGATCATGCGCTGCGACGCCGCCCCCTCTCCGGCGCCATTCCCTTGCATGGGGGGAGCAGTCGTCGGCGTTGGCTTACGCTGGGGTGTGGCTGCAGTGACCATCTCGCGCGTGGATTTACCTTCCATCCACGCTCCCACCAGCCGCAAATAAGCCACCAACCGGCGGCGGCTATCGGCAGGCATGGTGGCGTAACGCCGATAAGCCACACCATCCAGCGTCACTTCCAGGCCATCCTCGCGACGGCGCAACATCAACCCCAGCGATGGCGGTGATGCTTTCGCTTCCGACGGCGCAACACTGGCCTCGGCAGCAGCGCGAGGCGGGGCACTGCGTTTGCCGAAAAACCAACCCACCAACAGTCCCAACACCCAACCACCTGCAAGTCCAAGGAGTAAAAACAGAATCAAAGCGCCATCCATCAGCGACCTCGCGAAAAAGCATCACCACCAGGGGGGATTTGTTGCCCCAATTATACCAAGACAACCGCAACGCGTCGTCGAGCACCGGGCGTACTTTTGTAACCTCAGTTTTGGATAAGCACGTGGAGCGGGAAATACGCTGCTCAACACTAAACCCTGAGATTTTGCCGCCTCGCCGCGCGAATTTACGGCCTCCACGTGCCGTAATTGCCCCGGCCCTCGCCGGCGAAAGATGATAGAATAAAGATGCCCCAACGGCTGCCTTCAGCCTTATCCGTGAGGAGAGAAGCATGTCCGACATGGTAGAAGTCGTCATCGACAGCATCCGCGTGAGCCTGGTATCGCAACAACAGGTCATTTTGCTGCGCGAACGCCACGCCAACCGCTATTTGCCGATCTGGATTGGCGCATTCGAAGCCAACGCCATCCAACTGGCCTTACACGAAGTGGAACTCGCCCGCCCCATGACCCACGACCTCATGCGCCGCATCCTCGATGTGCTCGGGGCACGGCTGGAACGGGTTGAAGTCACCTCGCTGAAAGAGAACACGTTCTACGGCAACCTGGTCGTCTCCCATCAGGGCCGCGTGTACAACATTGACGCCCGCCCTTCCGATGCCATCGCACTGGCCGTCCGCGCCCACGTGCCGATTTACGTCGCCCGCGAAGTGATGAAAGAGGCCGCCATCGTTCCCGACGAAGCCATGGAAGAAGGCGGCGAAGGCGAACCCACCCCACCACCTCCGGAAAGCACCCAGGCTCAGCCGCCGGCCGCAGCCCCCCCTTCGCCCCCGCCTGCCCCGCCGGGAAACGCAGCCCCTGACGCCGCCGACGAAGACCGCCTCTCCGTTTTCGCTGACTTCCTCGAAAAAATTGACCTCGACGACCTGGAAAAGCCCGATAGCGAGTCCGACCAACCGGAAGAAGACGACAAATCATGACCCTACCCGACGAAACACCCCCGCCCGACGAAGCCCCTCAGGCCATGCTCGCCCCCCACGACACCCAGGCCGAGGCTGCTTTGCTGGGGGCGGTGCTTATTTCGCCTGATATTTACCCCGAAGTGGCCCAGATCCTCAAAGGCGAAGATTTCTTCATCCTTCGCCACCGCTGGATCTGGGAAGCCATCGCGCGGCTGAGCGAGGAACGCCAACCGGTAGATATCCTCACTGTGATGGAAGAACTGGAACGGGCGGGGCACCTGGACGAAGTGGGCGGCCGGGCTTACCTGATCAAACTTACCACCGACGTCCCTTCTTCCCTCCACGCGCCTCACTACGCGCGCCTGGTAGAAGAGACCTCAGTGCGCCGCCGCATGTTAGCCGCCGCCGAGCGCATCGCCCAGTTGGCTCACCAGCGTGACCTCGGCGTAGAAGCCATCCTCGACGAGGCAGAAAAGACCCTCTTCAACGTCAGTGAGCGGCGCATCACTCGCGGCGTCAAGCCCTTCCGCGAGGTGCTGAGCGCCTACTACGACTACCTCGACCACTTACGCACCCACCAGGGTGAAGCCCTCGGCATTCCCACCGGTTTCATTGACCTGGACAAACTCCTCAGCGGCTTCCAGCCCTCTGACTTCATCATCGTAGCCGGCCGCCCCGGCATGGGCAAAACGGCTTTCCTGCTCAGCATTGCCAAAACCGCCGCCCAACGCCACCGCAAGCGGGTGGCTATCTTCTCGCTGGAAATGTCCAACGAGCAACTGGTGCAGCGCCTGCTGGCCCAGGAAACCGGCATCGACTCGCAACGGCTGCGCACCGGCGAAATCAGCGCCGCCGAGTGGGACAAAATCTCCCAGGCTGTCGACGCTTTCAGCCAGGCGCCCATTTTCCTGGACGACACCCCGGCCATCACCCCCATCCAATTGCGCACCAAATGCCGCCGCCTGCACATGGAATATGGTCTCGACCTCATCATGGTGGACTACCTGCAATTGATGAGCAGCGGCACCCGCTCGGAAAACCGCGTGCAGGAAGTCTCTCAAATTTCTCGCAACCTGAAAGCCCTGGCTCGCGAGTTGAATGTGCCGGTGCTGGCCGCGGCCCAGCTTTCCCGCGCGGTGGAACAACGCACCGACAAGCGCCCCATGCTCTCCGACCTGCGCGAATCGGGCTCGCTGGAACAAGATGCCGACGTCGTGATGTTCCTCTACCGCGAAGAAGTTTACGACGAAGAAACCGAAAAAGAGGGGATTGCCGAAGTCATCATCGCCAAACACCGCAATGGCCCCACGGGCAAGGTGGAACTGGTCTTCCAGAAAGAACTGGCGCGCTTTTTAGACGCCGCCCACCAACACATTGACCCCAGCGTGCTGATGCGCTAAACCCTCCGAGGTGCCGCCATGCCTTTTTCCGGCTTTCCCCCCGGCAAGGTGCTGCTGGTGCCCATCCCGGCGCCGTTTTTCACCCGCCTCTTGCCGGAGATTGACCACCTCGGCGAACTCAAAGTGGTGCTCTACGCCTTCTGGCGGCTGAGCCAGGCCGAGGGGCGCTATCGCTACCTGACACGGGCCGATTTCCTCGCCGACGAGCCTTTCATGGCCGGGCTGGAAAGCGAGGCCGCCCGGCGGGAAAGCACCCTCGACGACGCTCTTGCGCGAGCCGTGGCCCGGGGCGTCTTTCTGCAGGAAACCATCACCCTTGGGGATGAAACCGTAGCCCTGTATTTTCTCAACACCCCGCGGGGGCGCGCGGCTGCCGACGCCGTGCGAGCCGGACACTGGCGGCCTTCCCCCGACCCCGCCGCTCCGGTGCACCTCTACCTGGAACGCCCTAACATCTTCCGGCTCTACGAAGAACACATCGGCCCCATCACGCCTCTCCTCGCCGAACAACTCGAAGAGGCCGAGGCCACTTACCCCTACGAGTGGATCGAAGAAGCCTTCCGCCTCGCCGTTGCCCACAACGCCCGCAACTGGCGTTACGTGGAAGCCATCCTCACCCGCTGGCAAAAAGAGGGACGCCATGACCGAACCCTTGGAGGAGATCCTGAAGAGGATCGCCGCCGCTACCTCAACGACAAATTCGCCGACTTCTACGAATAAACCCCGCCACCTGCTTCCCGGCGACCCCAACTGCCAGGTATGTGGCGGCGTGGGGTATGTGCGTTTTGACGTACCTCCCGACCACCCCCTTTTTGGCAAAGTGGTGCCCTGCGTGTGCCGTTACGAATCGCTCGACGAGCGCCGCCGTAAGCGCCTCTTTGCCCTCAGCCACCTCGACGAACTCAGCCACCTCACTTTCGAGACCTTTCAGCCTCGCGGGCGCATCGGCATTGGCCCGGTGCAAGCCGCCTCGCTGGAACAGGCCTACAACACCGCGCGCCAGTTCGCCGAGCGTCCTGAAGGCTGGCTGTTGCTCATGGGCGGCTACGGCTGCGGCAAAACCCACCTCGCCGCCGCCATTGCCAACGACGTCGTCAGCCGAGGCACCCCCACCCTCTTCCTCACCGTGCCCGATCTGCTGGACTTCCTGCGCTTCGCGTATGGCAACCCCACAGATTCTTTCGAGGAGCGCTTCGAAGAAATTCGCCAGGTGCCGCTGCTGGTGCTGGACGACTTCGGCACCCAAAGCGCCACGCCGTGGGCGCAGGAAAAACTCTTCCAAATCCTCAACTTCCGCTACATCAACCACATGCCCACGGTCATCACCACCAACTTGCTGCTAAACGAAATCGAACCGCGCCTGCGTTCCCGCCTGCAAGACCCTGAACTGGTCACCCGGCTTCACATCCAGGCCCCCGATTACCGCCGCCCCACCGACGACACCGGCCACTCCGACCTCTCCACCCTGGCATTGATGAGCAAATACACTTTCGGCAATTTCAGCCTGCGGGAAGATGAACGGCTGCCCGCCCGCGACGCCGAAAGCCTGCGGAAAGCCTTCGAAGCCGCACGCACTTTTGCCGAAGCCCCCGAAGGGTGGCTGATTTTCACTGGCCCTTACGGGAACGGCAAAACCCACCTGGCAGCAGCCATTGCCAATTACCGCGCCGGCATGGGCTTTCCCCCGCTTTTCGTGGGGGTGCCCGACCTGCTCGACCACCTGCGGGCCACTTTCAACCCCAACAGCACGGTCACTTACGACCGCCGCTTCGAGGAAATTCGCAGCGCGCCGCTGCTCATTTTAGACGACCTGGGCACCCAGGCCACCACTCCTTGGGCACGCGAAAAACTCTACCAGTTGTTCAATTACCGCTACAACGCCGAACTCCCTACGGTGATCACCACCGCCCTGCCGCTGGAAGACATTGACGCTCGCCTGCGTTCCCGTATGTTAGACCCGCGCCTGAGCCGCATCTTCCTCATCAGTGCGCCGCCCTATTACACCGCCCCCGGTGGCCGTAAAAAACGACGCTGAAAGGCGCATTAAGGCATTCCCGCAGGAGAGCCCCCCCTTCCCCCTATGGGAAAGGCAGCAGAGTGAGAGCGGCATCTAAAAACCACCGCCGGGAGCACTCAAATGTTGTAGAAAAGGAGTCCTCTGGTATAACAGAGATAAACGCATCATCTATCTCTCACCAAAGGACTCCCAAATGAAGTCTACCACAGAACGCATCACCCAAATCAAAGACCTCATCGTTGCTGAACT
>DRMV01000053.1 GCA_011322445.1 Chloroflexota bacterium
ACGGCTCAAACGAGCCGGTGCTCGATGGACGCCATACGGGGCTGAAATGACCGCCAAAGCGCGAGCAGCCTGGTTGAGCGATGCTTGGTCTCCCACCACCGGCTGGCCCCTTGCTGCCTGATTCTACAACTTATGAGTGCTCCCACCACCGCCACATCTCCCCCACGCCTCAGCGGATGGCGGTATAATTGCCCCATCCCCTTGGAAGGAGGAGACGCACACATGGAAGCCACCCTTTCGTTAGAAGGCAAAATTGCCGTCGTTACCGGCGCCTCACGCGGCATCGGCCGCGCCATCGCGCTGGAACTGGCCCGACGCGGGGCTGCGGTAGTGGTCAATTACCATCACGCCGCCGAAAAAGCCCAGAAAGTCGTCGAAGCCATTCGCAACGCGGGGGGCCAGGCCGAGGCTTTCCAGGCCAACGTGGCCGATTTCCAGCAAGCCAAAGCCCTCATCGATTTCGCCGTCAAGACCTTCGGCGGTATCCACATCCTGGTCAACAACGCCGGCATCACCCGCGACAACCTCATCATGCTGATGAAAGAAGACGACTGGGACGCCGTGCTGGCCACCAACCTGAAAGGCACCTTCAACTGCAGCAAAGCCGCCGTCCGCCCCATGATGCGCAAACGCTGGGGGCGCATCATCAACATCAGTTCGGTGGCGGGGCAAATCGGCAACCCCGGGCAGACCAATTACTCGGCCTCCAAAGCGGGGCAAATTGGCTTCACCAAAGCGCTGGCCCGCGAAGTCGCCAGCCGCAACATCACCGTCAACGCCATTGCCGTCGGCTACATCGAAACCGATATCTGGGAAGGCGTGCCCGACGACGCTCGCGAGCAAATTTTGAACATGATTCCTTTAGGGCGCAAAGGCGAACCTGAAGAAGTGGCCTACGCAGTCGCCTTCCTGGCCTCTGACCAGGCCGCGTACATCACCGGCCAGGTGTTAGGTGTCAACGGCGGGATGACATGACCAACCCACCGCTCAAGGAGCCTGCAATGACCGAAGAGACCACTCCCGGAACCACGACCATTTCCCCCGAAGTGCTGGTTGCCATCGCCCGCCTGGAAGCCCTCAAAGTGCCGGGCGTGCATGCACTGGCACCGGTGCCCGGCGGCGTCAACCGCCTGTTTCGCCGGGGTGCTGACGAAGGCGTGCAAATCGAAATCGCCGACGGCGTGGTCGATGCCGACCTGTACGTCGTGCTGGAAGGGAACGTCAACCTGCGGCGCGTCAGCCGTGAAATTCAAAAAGCCGTGGCGCGCGCGATCTCCGAAATGGTCGGCATGACCGTCGGCCACATCAACGTCCACATCGAAGACATCCACTACCCCGAAGGCTAAAACTTTTCCCATGAAGGCACGCACTCGCGCCCGCAGCATAGCCCTTCAGGTACTTTACGAAGTTGACCTCACCGGCCACCCCCCCGGCACCGTGCTGCGCCACAGGCTGGAAGAAACGCCCCTTGCCAACGACCGCCTGGAAGCCTTTGTGCGCCGGCTGGTGTTCGGGGTGGTGCCGTTGCGCCCCTACCTCGACAAGCACATTGCCCGCTATGCCCCCGAATGGCCGGTGGAACAAATTGCCCCCATTGATCGCAACATTTTGCGCATCGCCCTTTGGGAAATGGCCTTAGACGACGAAACGCCCCTCAAAGTCGCCATCAACGAAGCAGTCGAACTCGCCAAAACCTACGGCTCCGATAGTTCGCCGCGCTTCATCAATGGTGTGCTGGGCAGCCTGGCAGAACACGCCAACGACGTCCGCCAGGCCCTGCAGCAAGCGGCAAAAACCGTAAATTCCACACAGGCAGACCGATGAATTTCTTGGGTGTTGGGCCGCTGGAATTGCTGGTGGTGCTGGTGATTGCGCTGCTGGTCGTCGGCCCTAACGACCTGGTGGCTTTTGCCCGGCGGATGGGGAAATGGCTGCGCAAGTTGCGCCACACCGAAGCCTGGCAAGGGGTCGTGCGCGCCTCGTGGGAATTGCAGCACTGGCAAGAACGCCTGTGGGAAGAAACCGGGCTGCGCGACATCCGGCTGCGGCGGCCCGAAGAATCGATCTGGCACGCCCAGGCGCCGTGGCTTACCCCACCCCCGGAAAACCCACCTTCCAACGCGCCGGAAAGCCCGACGGCTGCTCCCCCTTCCAGCGCTCCCCCAACAGAGGCCCCACAGCCCGGCGACGAGACGCCTTCCCCTCCGTCCGCCAACAGCCGCCTCTAACCTGCTGTGCCCCTTCCGGCCTTGACCTCACCCCCAACCTCTCCCACCGAAACCATTGTTTTTGCCACCGCCCCGCGCGGGCCACGCGCCTGGGGGTATTTTGCCCTGCTGGCCGCAGCGCCAGTGGCAGCCGCGGCCTACGCAGCCTGGCTGAGCATTTATGCCTACACCCACTACGGCCCAGTGGCAGCGTGGTATCGCCCGCGCCCTTACTGGTTGCTGGCTATTGTGCTTGCCGCGGTGTCGCTGCTGTTGGCTCTGCAAGCGCGCTGGCGACGGCAAACTCACCTTCGGATGGGGCCAACCGGCTTCACCCTCCGGCTGGCGCCCCGTCCTCCCGTCTCGCTGCTGTGGCGCGATGTGGTCGGCATCGAAACACGCTTTAGCCGCTCCATATTCGGACACATGCACGGCGTCATCGTGCTCCACCTGCGCGACGGCAGCCGGTTACGCCTCGACGGGCGCTTCCCCAACCTGCCGGGGCTGGCCCGCCGCTTGCAACGCCATCTTTACGCCGACCAGCTTCCCGCCCTCCGCCGCCGCTGGGCAGCAGGCCAGCCTCTCGATTTCGGCATCCTCCAAATCGACCGCCACGGCCTGACCGTGAGGCAGCGTGCCTTCCCCTGGCATAGCATCGCCCGAATCGAAATGCGGGGCGGTCGCCTCGTGATAGAATTGAACTCAGGCAAACCCCTTATCCTCTCTCTCCGCCGCCTGCGCAATCCCGACATCTTGCTCTGGTGGCTGCATGACGAGGCCAAACGATGAAAACCTCCTTGTGGCGCTGGGGGCGTTACGCCACCCTTGCCTTCGTTTCACTGACCATCTTTGCCTGCGCACTGCCACGCAGCCTTCCCGCACCGTTGCCACAGCCCACCCCGACGGTTGGCATGCTCAAAGCCACCCCCACGCCGCTGCCGCAGGTCCCCGTAACCTTCCGGGTGCGCGTGCCGCAAGCCACCGGGCAAGTGGTGCTGGCTGTGCTCAACGAAGTGACCGGCATCAACATCGCGCCACAACGCTACCCCATGAAACGCGTGGGCAACGACCTCTACGAAGCCGAAGTGCCCGCCACTGTGGGATCGGTGCTGAAGTATCGCTATGAACGCCACACGAACAACAACCAGATCGCTTTGGAAGCCCTGGTTTCCGGGCAACTGGTGCGCTACCGCCTGCTGCGGGTTGACGGCCCAATGCGCAACGACGACATCGTCGCCCGCTGGAACGACACCCTCTATCGCGGGACCGTAGGGCGCATCGCGGGGAAAGTCACTGACGACGCCGGCCACCCCCTTGCCGACATCCTGGTCAGCGCCGCAGGGGCATGGACGTTCACCCTGGCCGATGGCTCCTACCTGCTGGAAGGCCTGCCCCCCGGGGAACACACGCTGGTCGCCTATGCCCTTGATGGACGATATCGCACCTTCCAGCAACGGGCGCGCGTCGGGGCCGGCGCCAGCACCCCTGCTCCCATCCAGATGGCAGCCGCGCCTCTGGTCAACGTCACCTTCCACGTCATCGTGCCTTCCGATACCATTGCTGGCGCACCAGTGCGGCTGGCGGGCAACCTTTACACCCTGGGGAACACTTTCGCCGACCTGGGCGGTGGCCTGAGCACCCTCGCCAACCGGATGCCCGTGCTGAAACAAACCGGCAGCCGCCAATATACTCTCACATTGCAACTGCCTGTCGGCGCCGACGTGCGCTACACTTTCACCTTAGGCGATGGCTACTGGAACGCCGAGCACGATAGTGCGGGCCGCTTCGTCACGCGCCAGCTCATTGTGCCACCCCACGACACAGAAATCAACGACGTTGTCGAAACCTGGGCCAGCGGGCCAATGCGCGCCATCTGGTTCATTGCCACCGTGCCGCCCGATACGCCCGCTGGCGATACGGTCGACCTGCAACTCAACCCGGCCGTCTGGACACCGCCGTTGCCCATGTGGCCACTCGGGGATGGCAAATGGGGCTACTTGCTAAGCAGCCCCACCGGGCCTTCCGAACTTGGCTACCGGTATTGCCGCGCCGAACAATGCGGCGTCAGTGACGAAGCCGAATTCGCAGGCCAGGGCAAGCGCGGGCGGCTGTTCGGCTTCACCCACGTCCCCCAGCAACTGGAAGACAGCGTCCAGTGGCAATGGTGGGGGCAGCCCACAGCGGCTTCCACACCCCAGGGGAAACCCCAACCGCGAGAAGGGGCTTTCTGGCAAGGCGTTGCGCTGATGCCCGCTTACCGGCCAGCATGGCAGCCTTATATGGGGCGCACATTCGCTGAAATCCGCCGCCTGCACGCCCACTGGGTCATCCTCACCCCCACCTGGGCGGTAACCGCCACCACCCCACCGTTGTGGGAACCCCGCCCCGGCACCGACCCGCTGGTCACCGACCTGCTCGCGATGGCCGATGCCGCCCACAACAGCGGCATGAACATAGCCCTCTTTCCACAAGTGCGCCAGCCGGCAACCGGCCTAAAGTGGTGGCAGCAACCCCACGATTTCGCCTGGTGGGTTTCGTGGTTCGACCGCTACACAGCCTTTACCCACCATTTCGCCATCCTGGCGCAACGCAGCCACGCCGGCGCGTTAGTGTTGGGCGGGGAGTGGGTCACGCCTGCCGTCAAAAATGCACTGCCCGATGGCTCAGCCGCTGGCGCCCCGGCCGACCTCGCGTCCCGCTGGCACGCCGTCTTTGCCACAGCACGCCAAAATTACCACGGCCCCATCTACTGGGCCATGCCGCTGGAAGACCTCCACGCCCCGCCTGCCTTCCTGGACGCAGCAGATGGCATCTATCTGCTCTGGCATCCTGACCTGGGCACTGATCCTGCCCAATGGCAAGCCACCACCGCTTCGCTGCTCGACACCAAGGTCAAACCCTTTGCCAAGGCTTTCCACAAGCCTATCGTGCTCGTGGTGGCTTACCCCTCTGCCCAAAAGGCACAGGGCGGCTGCTTGCCGCTGCAAGGGCAATGCCTTCCGCAACAGGCCCTTTTCCCGGAAACCGCAACGGCGCACCAAACAGCGGTAAACTTAGAGCGCCAGACGCAAGCCTACGCCGCCCTGTTGGCTGCCATCAATGCACGACCGTGGATTAGCGGCATCATCACCGCCGACTATTACCCCCCGGCAGCATTACAAGGCCCTTCGGCCTCAGTGCACGGCAAACCGGCCGCCGCTGTTTTAGGCTGGTGGTTTGCCCATTGGGCCCCCTAACCCCTTCCCTACCTCCAATCCCTGCTCTGCTACGACCGACGCCTCATCATGTCTCTGGAAATTCACACAACCATCGTCATCGCAACCTGGCTGGCCGCCCTTGGTGCGGTCGTCAGCCTGCTGAGCAGCATCCGCGCCTTCCGTACCGCTCGCAGGCTACCCTTCTTCCGCATGCGGCGCGCCCGCCTTCTCACCGGCTGGAAACTACTCTTTGCTGCGGCAGGGCTGAGCCTGCTCAGCGTGGCACTGCCGCATACCGAGCCGGTGGTGTACCACTTCTACCGCCCTTCCCCCACTCCCACGCTGACCCCCACCATCACGCCTACCCCCACCATGACGCCCATTCCCAGCGTCACACCTACCCCCACCGTCACACCTACCCTGCTGGCAACTTACACCCCTACCCCCACGCCCACGCCCTACATCCCCCTGGCGATTGCGGCAAAATTTACAGCCTCCGTCACCCCCAACCCCGACACCGTGTTTAGTCCCCTGGTATTTACCCAAGGGCTGGATTTGCACAATTACAAGCCTTTACACCCTGGCACCGTTTTCAAAAACCCGGTAGGGCATCTCTATGCAGTGTTCACCTATGACAAAATGGACAAGGGCGTGCAATGGACAGCCATCTGGTATCGAAACGGGGAAATCGTGCATTTCGAAACCAAAGCATGGACGGCCTCACGCGGCGGCTACGGCTTTACCGACTGGAACCCACCTCCCTCGGAATGGCTCCCTGGCACTTATCAGGTGGTCATTTTCGTGGGGCAACAGTGGAAAGTCAGCGGCACCTTCACCGTTGAAGGCGAACCGCCCACGCCGGCACCGACGGCGACGCCTACCTCCACTTTTCTGTTCTCGCCCACGCCCTCACTGACGCCCACCCCGACGCCGACGTTTACACCAACACCAACCCGCACACCTTACCGTTCTCCCACACCTTCCCCCACAACATCGCCGTAACCTTTTTATGGGTTTTCCAAAAACGCCCCGCTGTATTCTCAGCGGGGCGTTCACACGTGGCGGCAGAAAATCAAGCCTCACGCGCCAAACTTCTCCAGCCGACCGGCATGAGCAAGCGCCAACGGCATCGCGTCATGCGCCTGGAAAGTGCCCAGACCACCCTGAGCGCAGGCGGTTTCCCCAAAGCGGGTTTGGGCATCAGGGCGGACGGTTTCCGGCGCCCACATCAAGAAAGGCACCGGGTGCCAGGAGTGGGAACGCAATTTCGCAGGCGTAGAATGGTCGCCCGTAATCATCAGCACATCGGGTTTGAGCGCCAGCAGTTTGGGCAAGGCGGCATCCACACCTTCGATGATGTGTGCTTTGCCTTCGAAATCGCCATCTTCGCCTTTGCTATCGGTCTTCTTGATGTGGACGAAGAAAAAGTCATATTCATCCCAATATTGAGCCACTGCGGCGAACTCATCTTCCGGGTGCTCTCCCTCGAAGGTCAGAACATCCATACCCACCAGCCGCGCCACCCCTTTATACATGGGATAGACCGCAACGCAGGCCGCTTTCAAGCCATAAGAGGGGTCGAATTTGGGCAATTCGGGATCGGTAGCGAAGCCGCGCAGGGTCACGCCGTTGGCGCGCGGCTGGTCGGCCAGGGCACGACGGGCTTCCGCGATCCACTGGTTGAAGAGTTCCGCGGTGCGGCGGGCGGCGGGGTCGCCTGTGCGCGGGCGCACGGGCAGCGGGGGCACGCCGGTTTTCTGCGGGTCGGTGTCTTCCAGGTCGGCAGAAAGCCCCTCCCCGCGCATCACCACCACAAAGCGGTATTCCTTGACCTGCCGCACTTCCACTTCCACCCCCGGAATGCGGATTTGTGCCAGTTTTTCCACCAGCGGCGCAGACTCTTCACTGGGAATGCGTCCGGCGCGGCGGTCGACGATGTTGCCATCAGCATCGAGGGTACAGAAATTACCACGCGCGGCCACGTCGCCAGGGCGGATTTCCATCCCCACCCCCAGCGCCGAGAGCACCCCGCGCCCCACCGGGTGGTGCAGCGGGTCATAGCCAAACAGCGCGAGGTGCGCCGGCCCCGAGCCGGGGGTAATGCCAGGGCGAATAGGAATCGTCTGACCCAATGTGCCTTCAGCAGCCAGACGGTCCATGTTCGGCGTGCGGGCAAATTCCAGTTCGGTCGGCCCACCGGCTTCCAGCGGCAGGCCCCCCAAACCATCCATCACCAGCAGCACAATTTTCTTGCTGTTGGGCTGCAACAAAGGGGGAATGTAGTCAAAAGGCATAAGGCTCCTCGATTAGCGAATGGCCTTTTCGGTTTCGGGGTCGAAAAGGTGCATTTGCTCCATGTCGAACACGACTTGTGCTTTCGTGTTCATGCGATAGTTCGCGCGCGGGTCAACCCGCGCCACAAAAGGCGTGTTCCCCGCCCGCATGTAAACAAAGGTTTCATTGCCCATCAACTCGGTCACTTCCACATCGCCTTCCACAGGCTGGGGCTTAATGCCCGGCGGCGTAAAGTTCGGCGCGTGAATATGTTCCGGCCGAATACCAAAGATCACCGGCCGCCCCACGTATTCACGATAGATTTCCTTGCGGTCGTCGGGCACCTGCACCTGGAAAGCATCGGTCTCGACGTAGAAATGGCCGTCCGACTGGCGCAGATGGCCGTGGAAGAAATTCATCGCCGGTGAACCGATGAAACCTGCAACAAACATATTCGCCGGGCGCTCGTAAAGCGCCTGGGGCGTGTCGATTTGCTGCAATACGCCGTGGTTGATGACCGCAATCCGGTCAGCCATCGTCATGGCTTCCACCTGGTCGTGGGTCACATAGATAAAAGTGGTCTGCAGGCGCTTGTGCAGCTTGGAAATCTCGGTGCGGGTTTGCACACGCAGTTTGGCATCGAGGTTCGAAAGCGGCTCGTCGAAGAGAAACACTTTGGGGTTGCGGACAATGGCGCGCCCCACAGCCACACGCTGGCGCTGACCACCGGAAAGCTGCCGCGGCTTACGATCCAATAATTGCTCAATCCCTAAAATTTCTGCGGCCTCTTGCACACGGCGCTTGATTTCATCTTTGGGCACCTTCCGCAGTTTCAGGCCAAAGGCCATATTTTCGTACACGGTCATGTGCGGGTAAAGCGCATAAGACTGGAACACCATCGCGATGTCGCGATCTTTGGGCGGCACGTCGTTGACCACCTGGTCGCCAATCAAAATACGCCCTTCCGTCACCTCTTCCAGCCCCGCGAGGCAGCGCAAAGCCGTGGTTTTGCCACAGCCGGAAGGCCCTACCAGCACAAGGAATTCCTTATCTTCCACATGAATGTTGAGGTCATTGAGAGCGGTAACGTTGCCGAAACGCTTTGTGACGTGTTCATAAGTAACACTGGCCATAAGAATCTCCTGACAATGAGAAATAAGGAAACAGAGCCCGCTTCTTTTTCAATATTATACCCCATCAGGGATGATGCGCCCAAAAATCGCGATAGGTATTCCACAAGGCATTGGGGACATCATGGCGGTTGGCAGGGTCAGGGCCCAACCGAAAATTGAAGTCGTGGTCCCCTTCGGCCAGCGGCGGCCAGGCAGGGTACCACATCCACACGGCGTAATTGATGCCCAGGGATTCCAGCAAATCGAGTTCATCGTGCATGAACCGCGCTGCTCCGGGCGCCCAGCGCTTCACGCCAGTTTCGTTGACCGCCACTGGCGCCCCCGTACGGGCCGAAAAATCAGCAGCCGTTTGCAGCAACCCAGCCAGCCAGGCGCGGTCAACCGTCTCCACCTCGCCATCTTCATCGGCATCAAAACGCCCGGGGTAAGTCACCGGCACATCGGGCTCCTGGTGGGTGTATACGAAGGGAGCGTACTGATGAAAAGTGTAGACCACTCGCGAGGCTTTCACGGGCTGCATGTAAGGCAACCATTCCAAATCACTGTACCCCATACAGCCCACCAAAACAGGGGTGTCGGGGTCCACTTCCCGAATTCCCTTCACCAGGTCAGGGTACCACGCGTTCCAATCATAGCCCGTACCGCGATAACGCGCGTAAAAGGTCAACGGATCCCAGACGTCCACAATGTCATTGGCGTTGGGTTCCACCATGAGGTCATAACCCACAACGGCGGGGTTGCCGCGATAACGCTCAGCAGTATAACGCCACATGGCCGCCCATGCCTGACGCGCCGCCGCGTCACGCCACACGCTTTCGACAAGATACGACCGGGGGAACCAATCGCCTGCCCCATCGCGCAGGATAGAAAACTCGCTGCGGCCAGGGCCGGTGCGTGCCGAAAGCACAACCCACAAGCCCGCGCGTGCAGCCATGGCAATCAACCGGTCTACACGCTGCACCACCGCGGGGTCGGGGCGATAGGGAGGCCGCACGGTGAACAGGCCAGGCACGGAAAGATTGACCCAATTCGCCCCTCCCGCTGCCAGGGCATCGAAATCGGCCTGAGTGTAAGGCGGCCCCAGGGGCCCTGGGCCCAGGAAAGTCGTACCATCCAGATCGGGGAAAACCCGCCGCTGGTAAATATCAGCCCCCCGCAAGCGGGTACCGGAAGTCCAAAAAGCCCATTTCGCGTCCCCTGGCGAAAGCGTAGGAGTCGCCAAAGGCCTGACAGGCACCGGCGAAGGCGATGCCGTTGGCCTCACCGGCGTGGGGGAAGGCTGCGGGGTGAGGGTAAGCGTCGCCACGCCTCCAGAACGGACCGTTCCAAGAGGCGCAGCGAGGCCTCCCTGGCTGGGGCTGGGGTGTGGGCTGCAAGCCACGACAGCGGCGCCCAAAAGCCCTCCCACAACCAGATATATGACTTTCCGCCAGGGTCTCATCTTCACCTCCTCAGACCCACATTGCGGGGCAGCGCATTGAGCAGAGATAGCGTAACGGCAATCGGCAGAGATTTATCCGAAACCGGGGGTCAAAAGAAAGGGCAGCAGAGAAGGCTTCTCTGCTGCCCTGCTTACTTACGTCCCACTCAATGCACCACGCCAAGCGGCGCCAGGCACACAACGGGGTTTAGTACGGCGAAGCCAATGCGTCCACAGGGCAACGGGAAAGGCAAACACCGCACTTGAAGCAGTTTTCTTCTTCAATGGTGATTTTACGGTTTTCGTCCAGGTGCAAGGCATCATATACGCAGCTCAGCACACAGAAATTACAACCGGTGCACTTCTCAGGAATCAAAATTGGCGGTGCTTCCATCGTGGGGATTTGCTGGCGCAGCGTCAGCCCTTGCAAGTCGGCAATGGTGGCATAGCCGTTTTTGTCCATCCACTTCGCCAACTGTTTGGCAATCTTGCCAAACACCGCCGGGCCGCGGGTAATGGCTGCCGTGCAAATGCCCACAGCGCTGGCTCCTGCCATCAGGTATTCCACCACATCCGTGCCCTTGCTGATGCCGCCCACGCCAATGATGGGCACATCCACCACCTGCGCAATATCGTACACCATCCGCAAGGCAATCGGCTTGAGCGCCGGGCCGGAAAGCCAGCCATAGCCCTTTCCGCCCATCAGCGGTCGGCCTCCACGCTCAATATCAATGCCAAACGCGGGGCCGAAAGAGTTGGTTGCCACAATGCCATCCACCCCCGCTTCCACCGCAGCAATGGCCGCCGGTTGCGGCTCGCGGAAGGGGCTCATCTTGACGAACACCGGCACGTCTAAGGCTTCCTTGGCAGCCCGAATCGCATCTTGCATGGGGCGGGGGTCATCCTCGATGTAATGCGTGCTGAGTTCCACCGCGTCGGCAAACGGCTTGATTTTCGGCGCCAACTGGGCAATTTCTTCGGCGGTGTAGCCCAGGCTGATAATCACCGGAATGCCGGCTTCGTCGGCCAGGCGGCGAATTTCCGGGTATTCTACTTCCAGCCAGTGCTCTGGCGAAAGTTCCGACCACAATTCGGTGTTGAGGAAGTAACTTTTCAAATCCCACATGTTAGGCGTGGGCACATCGGCCGCACGAACGGAAATCGTTTTCGTCACCAGGGCGCCCACGCCCCCCTCAATGCAGGCTTTTGCCATGCGGGCATCGCGCACAGGCGGCCCGGCAGCGGGCATAATCGGGTTCTTCAACGTCCAGCCCAGCAAACGGGTTGTCAGATCAGCCATGTCAGCCTCCAGGAATCAGGGTGTAGGTGTAGGTTGTGCCGTCGGCACAGGGGTGGCTTCCACAAAAATCACTTCAGGGAAACCCAAAGAGCGCAACAAACGCGCCAGATAAGCCTCAGCATTCCGGCGAGCGGTCACCAAAATGCCGTCGTCCAGCGCGGCTTGCCGAATTTCCCGTTCAGCGGTGCGGCGGGCAGCAGTTTCCAGTTGCACGTCGCCATGCGTCAACAAGCCGGTATCCCGGTCGTAAACATAAGATTTTTGATTGTCGAGCGTGGCCACAAAGATCTCAGGCGCGGGCAGACGGACATAAAGCACGCCGTCTTGCGTCCACAGGTCTTGCGGCTGAAGTTTTTCCAAATCCACCCCCGCAATGACCACGCCGTGTGCCACAAACAACAAACGGTCGCCGAAAAGGAAGCCCAGCTGGTTCTGGCCTTCCTCAGCCGTGACCACTTTTTCAACCGTGTACTGCACGGTTTCCAAACGCGCCAGGCTGCGCACGCTATGAATCACCGTCACAGGGTCGGGCAAAACGGTGGGCGTGGGGTGCAACACCTGCGAAACCTGCGTGCTCAAGGCCCCCACTGGCTTGAGCGCAACGGCCATCTGCGTGCCCATTTGCTCTACTGGCTGCAAGGCAGCATTCGCCGCACCCGAAACAATACCGGTGACACGGTAAGCCATCCAGGTGAGAATTGCCAGCAAGCCCACAACCAGCAAATACCCGGCCCAATTTCGACGCGTTTGCATCTTCACCTCCGCAGCCATTATACTATAAGCCGCATTACACCTTTCCGTGGCTCAGGAGGGCCTTATGCACATCGGCGTGTTAACGCTGCGGCTGCACCTGCCCGGCTGCCGCTCGCTGAAAGAAAAGCGCGGGCGGCTTAAACCATTGCTTCATCAACTGCGGCGGGAATTCAACCTCTCCGTGGCCGAAATCGATGCACAGGATACCTGGCAGCGGGCCGTCATCGCCTGCGCCGTGGTCAGCAACGACGCCGCCCAGGCGCAGCGGGTGCTCCAGAAAGCCCACCGCTGGGTGGAAACGACCTGGCGCGAGGGCTGGGTGGAAGACGAAGAGATCGTGATCTGGTAATCAGGGGGGCTTGACCACCTGACAGTCGGGTTTGCGCGTGCTGGCTGCACATGACGCGTTACAATAGAGCCTCTTCCACCCCGTAGCAACACTCTTGACCATCACTGGCGGCAAGCAACCCACGTTGGAGGATTTCCATGCCCGAAACCTGGAATCACATCCGCAAAGCCACCGAGTGGCACCAAGCCAAAGAGTACCGCGACATCACCTACTACAAGGCCAACGGCGTGGCGCGCATCGCCTTCAACCGCCCCGAAGTGCGCAACGCCTTCCGGCCCGAAACCATTGACGAGATGCTGGACGCCTTCCGCGACGCCTGGCTGGATACCCACATCGGCACGATTTTGCTCACCGGCGAGGGGCCTTCACCCAAAGACGGCGGCTGGGCCTTTTGCGCGGGCGGCGACCAGCGGGTGCGCGGTAAGGGCGGCTATGTGGGCGGCTACGAACTGCCCCGCCTGCACGTGCTGGAACTGCAACGCATGATTCGCTTCATGCCCAAAGTGGTCATTGCCGTAGTGCCCGGCTGGGCGGTAGGCGGCGGGCACAGCCTGCACGTCGTCTGCGACCTGACCATCGCGAGCAAGGAACACGCCCGCTTCCAGCAGGCTGACGCTCGCGTCGCCAGTTTCGACGGCGGCTACGGCTCGGCTTTGCTGGCCCGCCACATCGGCCAAAAGCGCGCCCGCGAGGTCTTCTTCCTGGAAAAAGTTTACACCGCCGAGGAAGCCCTCCAGATGGGCATGGTCAACGCCGCCGTGCCCCACGAAACGCTGGAAGAAGTGGCTTACGAGTGGGCGCAAACCATCAACCGCAAGAGTCCGATGAGCATCCGTTTCCTGAAATACGCCTTCAACCTGGCCGACGACGGGCTGGTGGGGCAGCAACTCTTCGCGGGCGAAGCCACCCGGCTGGCCTACATGACCGACGAAGCCGAAGAAGGCCGCGACGCATTTCTGGAAAAACGCCCGCAACGGTTCGGCGATTTCGATGCGTTCCCCCGCTGGCCGTGAGAAGCCGCGAGCAGCGAATTACGAATTACGAATTGCGAATGGTGAATTACGAATTGCGAGTGGCGATCTGCGAACTGCGCTTCACGGCCTCGCAATTCCTCATTCCCTAACTCTATTTCCCATGGACTGGCTCACCCCCCGCCTCACCGCATCCCCCGAGCGCCCCGCCCTGATTTGGGGGCAGCATACCCTCACCTACCGGCAGTTGTGGGCATGGGCGCGCGCGCTGGAAGACACGTTTGCCCGCGCCGGCATCGCCGCGGGAAGCCGCGTGGCTGCCTTGCTGCCCAAAACGCCCGCCGCGGTGGCCGCCATCCACGCGCTGAGCCGCATGGAAGCCGTGCTCGTGCCTCTCAACCTGCGCCTGACGGTCACCGAAATGCGTACCCAACTCGCCCGCAGCCAGGCTACCCACATCGTAGCGACCGAAGAAACGGCCGCGCGGGCGCGGGAGATCCTAATTGCGAATAAGGAATTGCGAGTTAGGGGGGATACGAATGAGAAATTGCGGGTAGTGGAAGTGGCGGATTTCGCGACTCCAGATTCGCAATTCACATTTCCTAACTCGCAATTCGCAACGCCAAATTCCTCTCCCCTCGCCCTCCTCTTCACCTCCGGCACCACCGGCCAGCCCAAAGCCGCCCTGCTCACCGCGGCCAATTTTTACTGGAGCGCGGTGGCTTCGGCTTTCCGCCTGGGGGTATCACCCGGCGACCGCTGGCTGCTCACCCTGCCTCTCTACCACGTCGGCGGGTTGAGCATTCTCTTCCGCAGCGCGCTTTACGGCACTACGGTGGTGTTGCCGGAGGCTGACACCCGCTTTGACCCCTTATGGCTATACGAAACCCTGAAAAAACAGCGCATCTCGCTGGTTTCCCTCGTGCCCACCATGCTCCACCGGCTGCTGGAAGCCACCCCACAACCGCCGCCTTCCGCCCTGCGGCTGGTGCTCCTCGGCGGAGCGGCCGCACCGCCCGACCTGCTGCAACGCGCCCTCGCCCGCGGCTATCCTGTAGCGACCACCTACGGCCTGACCGAATCTGCCTCGCAAGCCGCGACCGCCGGGCCCGCAGCCGTGCGCCGCAAGCCCGGCAGCGTGGGCAAGCCCCTGCTCTACACCCAGATTCGCATTGCCGACGAAAACGGCCGCATCCTTCCCCCCGGTGAGATCGGCGAAATCCTCATCAACGGCCCCACCGTGTTCGCAGGCTACGACGGTACGCCGGAAGCCACTGCCCGCACACTGCGCGGCGGCTGGCTGCACACCGGCGACCTCGGCTACCTCAACGCCGACGGCGACCTCTGGGTGGTCAACCGCCGCCACGACCTCATCGTCACCGGCGGCGAAAATGTTTACCCCGCGGAAGTGGAAGCCGTGCTGCGGCAGCACCCCGCCGTGGCGGAAGCCTGCGTGGTGGGCCTCGTCGACGCCGAATGGGGGCAGCGCGTCGCCGCGGCGGTGGTGCTCAAACCCCAGGCTCACGCTTCCGCGGCCGACCTGGAAGCCTTCTGCCGCCAGCACCTGGCAGGCTACAAAGTGCCGCGCCTCATCCGCTTCGTGGCTTGCCTGCCGCGCACGGCTTCGGGCAAAGTTCGCCGCCCTGCCGTACAAGCCCTGCTGGCTTCCCCATGACAGCCTACACCGCGGCCAATGCCTGCGCCAGGTCGTCCAGCAAATCGGCCGTGTCTTCCACGCCCAGCGAAAGCCGCACCAGGTTATCGGGAATGCCCAACGCCTGCCGCTCTTCGGGGGACAGGTTGTAGTACGAAGCCAGCGCGGGCAAGGTGACCAACGATTCCACCCCGCCCAGCGAAGCCGCCAGAAGCGGAATGCGTAACGCGTCCACAAAGCGGGCGGTTTCTTCCAGCCCTCCTTTGACCGTAAACGACACCACCCCGCCAAAGCCGCGCATCTGTCGCCGCGCCACGGCATGGTCAGGATGCGACGACAGCCCGGGGTACCAGACCCGCTCCACCGCGGGGTGGCCTTCCAGGAACTCGGCCACCGCCTGGCCGTTGCGATTGTGCTGTGCCATCCGCAGTCCCAGCGTCCGCAGGCCGCGGGCCAGCGCAGCGGCCGTTTGGGGCGCGCACACGCCCCCCAGCACTCCCAGCGCAGCGCGCACCTGCTCCACCAGCGCAGACGCCCCCGCCACGACGCCCGCCAGCAAGTCGTGGTGCCCGCCAAGATACTTGGTCGCCGAATGCACCACCAGGTCAACGCCCAGCGCGAGCGGCTTCAGATTGATGGGGGTGGCAAAGGTCGCGTCCACCACCGCCAACGCGCCGTAAGCGTGCGCCGTGCGCGCCAGGGCTTCCAGATCGAGCACGCGCAGATAAGGGTTGGTCGGCGTTTCGGCCAGCACCAGCGCGGTTTCAGGGCGAAACACCTCGGCCAACGGGGTGTGCCAGTCCCACACGCTGACCGAGATGCCCAGGTGCGGCAAAAAATCAGTGGCAAACTGGCGGGTGCGGCGATACACCCCATCGGTGAGCACCACGTGCCGCCCGGCAGGCACCAGCGTCAACAACGTCGTCGTCACGGCGGCCATGCCGGAAGCCAGCAAAAGCGCATCCTCCGCCCCTTCCAGCGCGGCCAGGCGGCGTTCCGCATCCCGCACGGTGGGGTTGCCGTAGCGGCCATATTCCACCACCTCGGTCTGCCCCTGCTGACGGGCTTCCACAAACGCCACCAGGTCGGCAGTATTCCGAAAAACCGTGGGGGCAGAGGTCACCACCGGTTCGGTGACGGCGCGGTAGGGGTTGGGCTGCCGCCCCCCATGCACGGACGTGGTCGACGGGCCGGGGCTTGCAGCAGCGGCCACCGATTGGGCTAAGGGGAGCGTCTGAAGAGACAACACGGCACACCTCCTGGCGGGGAATAAAAAACACCCCCGGCGGCTCGGCCGGGGGCGTCGGAAGGGCGAATAAACGGTGTCTTACCCACGCGACGATGGCCCGAGAGCCGCCAGTGGCTTCGGGTTGCACATCATCATGCCCATCATCACGCGAGAGACAAGGGTTTCCATGCGCCAAAGTTTAGCCGCAAAACGCAAAAGCGTCAAGGGTCGCGAACAAAAAAGCCCTCGCTTTTTCAAGAAAGACTAAGCCCGCCAAAGCGAAGCAGCCGCTTGCACCGGGCAGGAGATGGCTTTCCCCCAACGCATTGCTTACGGTTTTGCGTCAGGCTGAAAGCCGCTCCAGCCCTTGAAGCGGAAAAAGGTCACTCGCCCCGGTCGCACCACGAATTCCTGCGAAAAGAAAGCCCCACCATACGACACAGTCAGCCGATACTTCCCTGCCGGCAGGTCGCCAAACACATAGTTTTCCCGGTAATAAGGGTCGGAATGGATCAAAGGGTTGTGTGCCGCATAAGTGTAAGTGCGCCAGTGAAAGTTCTCGTCTTCCAGCGAGGCAATGTAAACGATGTTATGGGAAAGCGGCCGCCCCCAGGAATCCAACACCTGCCCTGCGAGCACCCCGCGCCCCACAGGCGGCACCAGCCACAATTCGGGGTTGCGTGTCTCGAAAGAGACTTCCCCATCCCCCCCAAGGGAACCCAACCGCACCTCGAAATGCAAATGCGGTCCTGTGGTATGCCCCGTGTTGCCCATCCGCCCCAGCGGTGTGCCTGTTTCCACCCACCAGCCTGGCTTGACGGCAATTTCGCTCAGATGCGCATAAACCGTGTAAAGGGTGCGTCCCTTCCAGCCAAAATTGTGGCGAATGACCACAGCGAGGCCATAAGGGCCTTTCTGGCCGGGGTGGCCGCTGTTGAGGCCATAGCCCGCCCAAATCACCTGGCCGCGCCCGGCGGCCAGCACCGGCGTGCCGGGATCGCCGGGGATGTCAATGCCGGTGTGCACCTCACCGCGAAAAAACACGCCGCCGTAGCGGTAATCGGTGGTCGGTAGTTTGCCATAGAAAGCAGGGATGGGGCGGGCAAGGAAGAAATGATCGTGGAGCGTGGGCGCCCAGGGCACAGGATACATCGGCGGGCGCCAGGGCACGCGAGGCGTCGGCCCGGGGGTGGGGAAAACGACCTGCAAAGGCTCGGGAGCAGGGGGAGGCGCCTGGACGGCAAACGTGGCTGCCGCGGTGGGCTGAGCCGCCGCAATCGGGCTGGGTGACGGGGGCAGTGTCGCCGTGGGGGAAGGCAAAACCACAGGTGAAGGCTGCACCGCGCGGGGCGACGCCGTCGGCTTCCCCTGGGCGCGCGGGGCACAACCCCACAAAAGCAGCAACGCCCCCAACCACCAGACCTTCCGCCAGCGCCTGCCGCTCATGCCGGGCGTTCTTCCAGCACTTTCACCACCGCGGCGCTCATCACCGCAACCCCGCGCGGCAAAGCGGCTTCGTCGAAATCGAAGCGCGGGTGGTGGTGGGGCGCATCCAGCCCTTTGGCCGGATTGTTGGAGCCGACGAAGAAATAGCACCCCGGAATGTCATACATCATCAGCGCCATATCTTCCGAACCCATCGTGCGGGCATGGGCATCGATGACGGCATCGGGCAGCGCCTCTGTGGCCGCGGTGCGCACAAGGGCAGCCACGCGCGGGTCGTTGATGACCGCCGGGGTCAGCAAATCCAGCGCCACTTCGGCCCGGCAGCCCATAGCCTGAGCAACACCGTGCACCGTGCGGTGGAAACGCGTCCGCACCTCGCGGGTGACTTCCGGTGCAAACGTGCGAATGGTGCCTTCCAGCCGGGCGTCGGTGGGGATAATGTTGAATGCCGTGCCTGCCTGGAACATGGTCACACTTACCACCGCCGCTTCGAGAGGATCCACATGGCGAGAGACGATGCTTTGCAAAGCCGTGACCACCTGCGAGGCCGCCAGCACAGGGTCTTCCGTGGCCTGGGGCTGGGCGCCGTGACCGCCCTTGCCCACAATGCGCACCTGAAAGCGGTCAGCAGCGGCCATGGTGGGGCCATCGGCGATACCCAGCCAGCCCACGGGCTTTTCATTCCACAGGTGCATTGCGAGGGCATAATCTACACCTTCCAGCACGCCATCATTCACCATGCCTTCGGCGCCGCCCAGGCCCTCTTCAGCGGGCTGGAAAACAAACTTCACTGTGCCGCGCAGCGCGTCGCGGTGCGCCGCCAAGAGGCGCGCCACCGTCAAGCCCATTGCCATGTGCCCATCGTGGCCGCAGGCGTGCATCACGCCCGGGTTTTCGGAAGCGTACTCGGCGCCGGTTTCTTCCTGAATGGGCAGTGCGTCCATATCGGCACGCACCAGCACGGTAGGGCCCTCGGAAGCACCGCGCAGCACGCCCACCACGCCGGTTTGTCCCACCCCCTCGGTGACTTCCAGGCCAAAAGAGCGCAGTTCGCGGGCCACAATGGCTGCCGAGCGGTGCTCTTGAATGCCCAGTTCGGGGTGACGGTGGAAATCGCGCCGCAGGCTGCGGGTATAGTCGAAAAGCGCCTCGGCTTCAGAACGAAAATCAATGGCTGACATTTTCAACCTCCAACCTCAAAGCGACGAAGCCCGCCTCGCGGCGGGCAGGGTAAACAACGATGATGGGCAATCTCACCCTTTCGGGGCCGGGGTGGTAGCCTGTTCAGGGCGCTGCAATTCGTCGCGGTGGAATTCCTTCAAAGTGCCGTCGGGCAAAGCCACCAGCACGCTCTCCTTGAGGGGATACACATCCACCACCTTGCCTTCCCCTTCGGGTGTCTGCACCCGCTTTTTGCGGCGAGGAAGGTTTTTCGCTGCGGCAGCGTACTGCTCGTATTCATACACCAGGCAGCAGCGAAGCCGCCCGCACGCGCCGGTAATTTCGGAAGGCGTGAGCGAAATGCCCTGCACTTTCGCCATTTTGATAGACACCGGGTTGAACTCGGTGAGAAATTCGGCGCAGCAGCGCACCGCTCGCCCGCACGCGCCCATGCCGGGCAGTAGTTTGGCGACATCGCGCGGCCCCAGGCGGCGGAATTCCACCTGCCGGCGAGGGAATTTACGCACCAACGCATTGTGCAGCCGCCGCAGGTCAGGCCTGCCACCGCCCGAAACGCCGTAGAGGAACGTCAAATACCGCTGGTCGAAGGAAATTTCGGCTTCCACCAGTTTGATTTCAGTGCAGTTCAGTTCGCGCACCTTTTGCCGGGCTGCCAGCAGGGCCTGCAATTCGCGCTGGCGAATGAGCCGCCGCAAAGTCAGGTCGCGCCCATTGGCCTTGCGGACAATGGTGCGCCAGCCTTCCTCTGGGCGCTCAGGAGGTTCGACAAAGGTTTGCACCACTTCGCCGATTTGCGTGCCACGACGGCTGGGCACAATGACAAAATCGCCCGCGCGGAGTTCACGGCAACACGACGCGTCGTAGTGATAGACCTTGCCAACCGGGCGAAAGCGCACGCCCACAATATACGGGGTCATACCTACCCCACAAGTTTGATGTCCACCGGTCCGGCGGAGGTGCCTTTCATCGCCTGAATGCTCAATTGAGCCGCCAGTTGTTCAGCCAGGCGAATGAAAGCCTGAGCAACGGGCGAATCGGGGTTGGAAACCACAATGGGCGTCCCGCTATCGCCGCCTTCCCGCACCGCGGGGTCCATCGGGATTGCGCCCAAGAAAGGCACACCCGCTTCTTTTGCCAGGACTTCACCGCCGCCAGTGCCGAAGATATCCATCCGGGTGCCATCCGGCAGTTCCAGATAACTCATGTTTTCCACCACACCCAGCACCGGCACCTGCAACTGCTGGAACATCTGCAGGCCGCGGCTGGCATCATCCAATGAAACTTTCTGCGGCAGGGTGACAATGACGCCGCCTGAAAGCGAGAGGCTCTGCGCCAGGCTGAGGGGAGCATCACCCGTGCCCGGCGGCAGGTCCACAATCATGTAGTCGAGTTCGCCCCATTCCACATCGCTGAGGAATTGTCGAATAGCCGAGTGGAGCATGGGGCCACGCCAGATCAGCGCCTGGCCGGGTTTGACCAGAAAACCAATGGACATGACCTTGACGCCGTAGGCTTCGGCGGGCAAAAGACGGCCTTCACGAGCGGGAGGCAGGTGCTTGATGCCCATCATGGTGGGCACATTGGGGCCGTAGATATCGGCATCCATCAAACCCACGCGTGCGCCAGCCTGTGCCAGCGCCACAGCCACGTTGACGGCCACGGTGCTCTTGCCCACGCCGCCTTTCCCGGAGCCCACCGCAATCGCGTTGCGGACAGGTACTTTCAGCAGGCCACGCACCCGCCCATCGTTGGGCACTTCGGCGTCCATCTTGACTTCCACGGTCTCGACGCCGGGCAACGCAGCCACTGCATTCCGAGCATCGGCTTCCATTTTGGATTTCAGAGGGCAGGCAGGGGTGGTCAGCACAATCGTGAAGCGCACTTTGCCGCCTTCGATTTCCAGGTCGCGAATCATGCCCAGCGAAACCAAATCTTGTTTCAGGTCGGGGTCTTCTACCTGACGAAGGGCTGCGAGCACAGCCTCTGGGGTTACTTGAGCCATCATACACCTCGTAGAGGGAAATGTTGTTGTCGGCAAGCACGCCGATTATACCCGACTTTTGTGAACAAAAGATGATTGCACCTTTCCCCCACGCACAAGGCTACGCCCGCGAGATTCGCCCGGCACCCGCCACCAACGGCGAGGGCGACACGGCCGCGGGTTTTGCTGGTGCCTCGGCGTCGCTTCGCGTGCGCCCCAAAAACGCGTCGACTTCCTCACAGGCCTGCAGGTAAAGGTGCAGCAGTTCGCCATCGTCGCCTTTGAACCGCGCCACCGCTTTGCGGGCACAAAGCGCACAACCGCGAATAGCCCGCTGGCTATCGATGCTGCACGTGTTGCAACGCGCCAGGCGGCTCATCATCAGCACAAAGCCCAAATGGGCCGCCGAAGTCGCCGGGCTGCGTTGAGCCTCATCCACCAAGGCTTGCCACCGCTCACCGCGCAAGTCGCGCAGAGAGGAAATCATGCGTGAGGGAAAAAGCAATTCCAAATGCTCGTACAAAAACGCCTCCCCAAAAGGGAAAGCCCCCCAGCCGCGCCTTCGGCTCGGGGTGCCGGGCAGGCGGCAAGACACCTTGCCGCCTGCCACAATACAACAGCCCGCGTCCTACTCCTTCTTCGCTTGCTTCTTCTTGGCTTCCCGAGCAGCCTTCGCTTTCGCGCGTGCTTCGGCGGCCTTCCGCTTGGCCTCTTCGGCCTTGCGGCGGGCTTCCTCTTCACGCTCATAGTTGCGCGGGCGGATTTCGGCGTAGTACGACACCGGCTTAAGCAGTTTGTTGATATCCAAGACGTCGTCGGCAAAGCGGTCGTAGGTTGCCAGTTCGTAATCGTGGTCCATCTTGATGGCATCGAAGGGACAATATTCCGCACACAAGCCGCAGTTCATGCAGAGGTCAATGTCAATGTAAAACTCTGCCGGCTTGGGATGCGGCCGCCCCGTCTTCGGGTCCTTGGAGCGCACAATCCAGATACACTGCGCCGGGCACACTTTGGTGCAAATGCCGCACGCGGTGCAGCGGGGATCAAGCGTGCCGTCTTCCTTCTCTTCACCGACCAAAAACGGCACAAAGCGAAACTCTTCCGGCACCGGCAGTTTTTCTTCGGGGTACTGCACGGTGAAGATGCCCTTCACCTCGGTGCTGCGGCGGTATTCGATGCCTTCTTCGGTGTAATAGCGCTTCTTACCGCGCTTGAAGTCGTCCACATAGGTATCAATCAGGCGCTTGAATGTCACGCCTAAGCCTTTGAGGATTCCGGAACCATCCATGACACACTCCGTTTTAGCGGTCGGTTTCGCCCAACACGATATCGATGGAGCCGAGGATAATCACCACATCGCCCACTTTCTGGCCTTTGGTCATTTCGGCAAGGGCGGTCAGGTTGATGAACGATGGGGCGCGCACATGGTAGCGCCAGGGGTTCCCTTTGCCGTTGGAAACCACATAGAAGCCCAGTTCGCCCTTCGGGCCTTCCACACGCCCGTAAGCCTCGCCTGCGGGCACCCGATGCTGGTACTGGGGCTTGCCGGCCATAATCGGGCCTTCGGGCATTTGCTGCAAGGCCTGCTGGATGATGCGGATGCTCTGCCGCACCTCGTCCATGCGGATGAGGTAGCGGTCGTAGACATCGCCGTGATAGCGCACCGCCACATCAAAGTCGAAGCGGTCGTAGATGCTGTACGGGTCGGCGCGGCGCACATCGTACGGCACACCTGAAGCCCGCAACACCGGGCCAGCCGCCGAGTAAGCAATGGCCTGTTCGGCCGTGAGAACGCCCGTGCCTTCGCTGCGCACCCGCACGATTTCGCTGCCCGTCAAATAGCGGTCCAGTTCGTCAATGCGCCGCGGCAGACGCTCGAAGGCCAGTTCGTGGATCTTCTTCATCACATCTTCGGGAATATCCCGCGCCACGCCGCCAAAGCGGAAGTAGTTCACCATCATGCGGGAACCCGCTACCGCCTCGAAGACATCCAGAATGAGTTCGCGCTCTTCAATCGCATACAACGACGGCGTGAAGTAGGCACCCATGTCGTTGAGGAACATGCCGATGGCGAAAATGTGGTTTTGGATACGGGTGAGTTCCGCCATGATGACCCGAATGTACTCTGCCCGTTCCGGAGGCTTCACGCCCAGCAGTTTTTCCACCGCCAGGGCATAGCCAAAGTTGTTGCTCATCGGCGCCAGGTAGTCCAGGCGGTCGGTGAAGGGCATGTTCATCAGCCAGGTGTTGCGCTCGCCGATTTTCTCATGGTTGCGGTGCAAATAGCCCATCACCGGTTCCAGATCCACAATGGTTTCGCCGTCCAGCGTCACCACCATGCGGAACACACCGTGGGTGGAGGGGTGCTGCGGTCCCAGGTTGACCACAATTTGCTCGGTGGGCAAATCGTCGTCAGCCTTTTCAACCCGGCCCAATCCTTCGTAAATCAGGGCGTTGGAATTGTCAGGCACCCATCTATCGGGGTCGAAGCCCGCCGGATAATCCACGTTTTTGTCGAAGGGGTTGCGGTCTTCAATGCGGAAGAACTTCCCCTCGGGGAAACGGCTCTTGTAGGGCTTGTGATCGGCCTCGTAGTACGGCTCGCGCCAATCCTTGCGCAGCGGATGCCCCTGGAAGCCTTCCCACAGCAAAATGCGCTTCAGGTTCGGATGCCCTTCGAATTTGATGCCGAGCAAGTCCCAGGCTTCGCGCTCCTGGAAATCGGCACCGGGGTAGACCGGCACCAGCGAAGGCACCACAGGGTTTTCGCGCGGCACCTGCACTTTGAACACCAGAGCCGGGCCGCCGGTGGTCTTGTAGGCATGATAGACCACTTCCATCTTGCCTTCGGGGAGGTAATCTACCCCCGTGACCGAGGAAAGATAGTCGTAGCCCAACTCATCCCTCACGGTGGTTGCAAAATCGCGCAAGGCCTTGGCTTCCACCACATAGCCTTCATAGCCCTTACGCTCATCCTTCTTCACCACCTCAGGGAAGCGGGAAAGCAGCAATTCCTCTTCGTTCTGAAGCATTACCGTCTGTTCGCTCATGGAACCACTCCGTTTAGGCTTGGGCGGCTTCGGCAGCAGCCGCAGCCTCTTGTTCGGCCTTCTGGCGGGCGTATTCGCGAATCTGGTCGTACTCGCGCGGGTCCATAATATCGGGGCCCAGCACCGGCACCGGGATCATCTCGTCGGCGTGGCCGTAGACCTCTTTGATGGTCTGCTTGTCCACCTTTTGCTGCAGTTTCATCAGGCCATAGATCAGCGCCTGAGGGGTGGGCGGGCAGCCGGGAATGTACACATCCACCGGCAGGTATTTATCGATGCCCGAAACCACATTGTAGCCCTCTTTGAAAGGGCCACCGCCGGATGCGCAGGCCCCCATCGCCACCACATATTTGGGGCTTGCCATCTGGTTGTAAAGGCGGACGATTTGCGGCACCATTTTCTTAGTGACGGTGCCCGCCACAATCATCACGTCGGACTGGCGAGGGCTGGGGCGCATCACCTCCATGCCGAAGCGGGCGAAGTCGTAGCGCGCCGCAGCGGTACAGATCATCTCGATTGCGCAGCACGCCAGCCCGAACATCATCGGCCAGAGGGAATTCCGCCGCCCCCAGTTGTAAATCTTATCCAGCGTGGTAATTGTGACCGTGTTTTGCAGTTCTTCTGGAATGTCGTACTTGGGGGAATTCAAACCCTCATCCTTTGGTTTGGTGCTCATAAACCTTCTCCTTGAGAGTAGGATGGGACACGCTCGTCAGCCCTGCGTCTCCAGGGTCATTTCCAGCCATTCACGATAGATTGCCAACAAAATGTCATCGTTTGCCAGCGCCGGGTCATCGTCAAAACCCGGTAGCGCCAACACCCAGCGGTGGATGTCGGAGAGAGAGACCGCCGCCAAATCCACCCCCGTGTGCCGCTGCATGAGCGCTTCAGCGAGGGCATAGGTCGCTTCCCAAGTTAGCGGTTCGATCACCTGCACGCCAACCACCTCACTTTGTGCCGGATGGCACAATTATACCCCCGCTCTCCACCAATTTATAAGAAAATCCATTTGCGTAATTCGCGCGCCTGCCGCTTATTACGCAAATGGATTTTTACACAAATACCAACCTTACCGCCACCCTCTCACCCGACTACTTGACTACTTGACTACCTGACTACTTGACTACCCGACTGCCTGCCTACTCCACCGTCACCGATTTGGCAAGGTTACGCGGCTGGTCCACATCCAGGCCACGCATGGCCGCAATGTGGTAAGCCAGCATCTGCAACGGCACCACGGTGACCACCGGGCTAAGCAGCCACGGCGTGGGCGGCACCCACAAAACCGCATCGGCCACCGGCGGGAAGAGTTCGTCCCCATCAGTGGCGACGGCAATCACCGGCGCATGGCGCGCTTTGGCCTGCTCCACCTGGCTCACCATTTTGTCATACCACGGCCCCTGCGGGGCAATGGCGATAACCGGCGTTTCCTCATCCAGCAAGGCAATAGGGCCATGCTTCATCTCACCCGCCGGGTAGCCCTCTGCGTGGATATACGAAATCTCCTTGAGTTTCAAAGCGCCTTCGTAGGCCGTTGCCATATCAATGCCCCGGCCGATGTACAAACAGCTCCGCACTTCCTTCAACTGGCGCGCCACGGCGATCACTTCTTCTTCACGCTCCAGCACCTGCCCCACCAGGTCGGGGACCAGCCGTAAATCGTTGACCAACCGCCGCCGCTCGTCTGCCGGCAACGTGCCGCGCAGGTCGCCCAACAACACCGCCAGCATATACAAATCCACCAGCGGCGCGGTGTAAGCCTTGGTCGAAGCCACGCCGATTTCCGGTCCAACCTGCATCGAAATGTAGCCATCGGCAATGCGCATGGCCTGCGAGCCAATGGCATTGACAATCGACCACAGCGTGGCCCCTTTGCGCCGCCCCTCTTCCATCGCGGCGAGCGTGTCGGCGGTTTCCCCCGACTGGCTGATCGCCAGCACCACATCATCCGGCCCCACCAGCGGGTCGGCATAACGAAATTCCGAAGCCACCATGACTTCCACCGGCACCCGGGCAATACGCTCCAGCAGCACTTTGCCAACCAGCCCCGCGTGATAAGCCGTGCCACAAGCCGTAATGAAGACCTTCCGAACGCGACGGGCAAAGTCGGCCGTCAGATTGAGGGTATCGAGGAACACCCGACCCTCTTCGAAATCCACCCGCCCGGCAATGGTATCAGCCAGGCCGCGCACCTGTTCGTGGATTTCCTTTTGCATGAAGTGGCGATATTCGCCCTTTTCGGCAGCGACGGGGTCCCAGGGGACGACGGTGGGTTGCACCGGCACCGGCTCGCGGTCCAGGGTCATCACCTGAACCCCCTCGGCCTGCACCACGGCCATCTGGCGCGGCTCCAGGAAAGCCACCCGCCGCGTGTGTTCCAGAATGGCAGGCAGATCGGAAGCCACCAGCATCTCGCCTTCCCCAAAACCAATCACAATACCGCCCGCGTTGCCAAGGCGAGCGGCGACGATTTTGTCCGGCTCTAACGTGGAAATCACCACCACAGCATTGGAGCCCTCCAGCAACTGCAAAGCCTGGCGAGAAGCCTCAACCAGGTCGGCTTCCTGACTCAGGAAACGCTCAATCAGATGCGCGATGACCTCGCTATCGGTCTCGGAGCGGAACTGCGCGCCTTCCGCTGCCAATTCATCGCGCAGGGTCAGGAAGTTTTCGACAATGCCGTTATGCACCACCACCACTTTGCCGGTTTCGCTGATATGCGGGTGGGCGTTACGCCGCGAAGGCTCGCCGTGGGTAGCCCAACGGGTATGGCCGATGCCAAGGTGCCCCGACAACGGTTCGGCTTCCACCAGCGTTTGCAAACGGTGGAGTTTGCCCACCTCACGACGCACTTCCACGCCGTCGGGGGTCAGCACCGCCAGACCGGCTGAGTCGTAACCGCGATATTCCAGCCGTTTAAGGCCATTGAGCACAATAGGGGTCGCGTTGCGCGGCCCAATGTAGCCAACAATGCCACACATGAGGAGAAACCTCCAAAGCACAAGATTGTAGGGTAAGAGAAAATGCAGAATGCAACAAGATGCAGGATGCAACAGGATGCAAGATGCAAGATGCAAGATGCAAGATGCAGGTTGCAGGTTGCATCTTGGAAGGCCACCCCTCGGCGTTTTGACCGCTCGGTTACCCGTGCGGTGTTGTCGCCGAGGTTCTGCTTACCCCCTGTTGATGGAGGGACGGGGCGTGGCCACCCCGTGAGGGCATCCGCCGATCTTTCGATTTTCCCGGCACCAGCCGGTTAGCCTCACCTCGCGGTGAGGAACCCTCATCCTCGTCACCCGCGGCCTGCCGCGGGCCAGGCGCTCTTCCCTCCGTACGATGGTCAATGTTTATTCGCCACCTCCTCGTGTTTTTTCGGGTATCACGGGCACTTGCAAGGGACAATCTTACCATAAAAGGCCACCACAGCGAGCGAAAAATTGACAAAAACCTTCTCAAAAGCAGCGCTCCATGCTACACTTACGCCCGTTGCCGCGCCCAAGCGCGGACCATATTCCGCTTCCGGCCCCTCCGCCGGAGGCAACCCCGAGGAAAGGAGGTCCTATGCGTCCGTACGAGATCGTTTTCATCGCCCACCCTGACCTGGACGAGAACGCCCTCAACGAAACAACTGAAAAGGTCAAAGGGTGGATCGCCGCTGCTGGTGGCGAAGTTACCAAGGTGGAGCCCTGGGGGAAACGGCGCATGGCTTACGCCATTCGCAAACGCCGGGAAGGCTACTATGTTCTCCTGGAAGCCAACATGCCGCCCACAGCCGTGGCCGAACTGGAACGCAACATGCGCCTGCACGAACCCATCATGCGCTATCTGGTCACCCGCATGGACGAGTAAGCATCCACGTTTCCCTATCCAGCGGCTGCTTTCCCCGTTTTGATCCGCGTGTATCTGGTAAGGAGTGAATGATGAGCCGTGGTTTGAACAAGGTGATGCTGATTGGCCGCTTAGGCCGCGACCCGGAAATGCGCTACACCCCCTCGGGCCGTGCCGTGACCACCTTCAACGTGGCTACCAGCCGCAGTTGGAACACCGCCAACGGTGACCGCCGCACCGAAACCGAATGGTTTCGCGTGGTCGCCTGGGGCAACTTAGCCGAAATTTGCAACCAGTTGCTCCGCAAAGGGCAGCAAGTTTATATCGAAGGCCGCCTGAAAAACTATCGCTGGCAAGACGACAACGGCACCCAACACATCCGCACCGAAATCGTCGCCAACGAAATGATCATCCTGGGCGACCGCAAACACCTCCGAGCCGACGGCGATAACCATAGCAGCCACACCACCGAAGAAATTCCCGCCGAACACGAAGAGGCCCACGACATCCCTGAAGACGAATTCCCCTTCTAACTTCTGAAAGCACCAGCAAGGAGTTTTACCATGGCAAACAACAATCAACGGCGGCGCTATTACAGCCGCCCGAAAGTGTGCCAGTTCTGCGTTGAAAAGGTTGACCACATCGACTACAAGCAGGTTGACCTGCTGCGCCGCTACATCACCGACGACGGCAAAATTCGCCCCCGCCGCCAGACGGGCACGTGCGCCAAGCACCAGCGCCAGCTGGCGCGGGCCATCAAACGCGCCCGCCATCTGGCCCTCTTGCCCTTCGTCGGCGAAGTTTCGATCCGCTAACGTTGTTTTTTCCCCGAGTACCCTTTCAGGGCATAGGGTCTGTCGTTACCCTATGCCCTGTTGCGTAAGAAAGAGGAGATTTTTATGGCGAAACGCACAAAAGTCAAAGCCTCAGAACTCAGCCGCAAGCAGAAGCATGTTTCCCGTCGCGTGCAGCAACAGCAACGCATGATTCTGATCGGCGCGGTGGCCTTCGTCGTCGTGCTGGCCGGTATCTTGGGGTGGGGCTACCTCGATCAAACCGTCTTTCAGGCGCGCAAGCCGGTCGCGAAGGTCAACGGTGAAGTCATCACGGTTGGGCAGTTCCAAAAACGCGTCCGTTTCCAACGCGCCACCTATGTGATGCAAACCGAAAACCTCATCAAAAACCTGCAAACTCTGCTGCAAAACCCCATGCTCTTGGGCTATTTCGGCCAGCAACTGCAGGCATGGACGCAGGAACTCAACAACCCTCAAACGATGGGACAAAAGGTCATCCAGGGGTTGGTGGATGAAACGCTCATCATCCAGGAAGCCAAAGCCCGCGGCATCACCGTGACCGAGGCCGAGGTGGATCAGGCCCTGCAGGAAGCCTGGGGCTATTACCCCAACGGCACGCCAACGCCCGAAGCCGTGCCCACGGAAATGCCCACGCCGACGTATTCCCCCACCCAGTTGGCGCTGTTGCCGCCGACGCCCACGCCACTGCCGCCTACGGCCACACCCGCGGTTTCCCCTACGCCCACCGCTACCTTCCCACCCACGGTGCCACCGCCAACCCCCACCCCCTACACCAAAGAGGCTTACCAGAAGGCCTTCCAGAATTATCTTGACCAAATGGAAAAACTGGCCGGGCTGAGCGAAGAAGATATCCGCGACATCATGCGCGACCAAATTTACCGCAAGAAACTGTATGAGGCCATCACCGCCAACCTTCCCCATACACAAGAGGAGGTACTGGCGCGGCACATTTTGGTGAAAGACGAAAAAACCGCGCAGGAAGTGCGCCAAAAATTGCTCAACGGCGGCAGTTGGAGCGAACTGGCAAAAGAATACTCCATCGACCCCGGCAGCAAAGACAAAGGCGGCATGTTGGGTTGGTTTGGTCGCGGCCAGATGGTCAAAGCCTTCGAAGACGCAGCCTTCAGCCTGAAAGTTGGCGAAATCAGCCAACCGGTGCAAACCCAATACGGATGGCACATCATCCAGGTGCTGGGGCACGAAGAGCGGCCGGTAAGCAACTACGAATACCAGAACCTGCAACAACAGGCCTTCCAGAACTGGCTGGCACAGGCCAAAGCCAAAGCCAAGATCGAAATTTACGACATCTGGCAGCAATTCATCCCCACCGACCCCAAACTCCCCCCCGACATCGAACAACAAGTGCAGGCAATCCTCTCAAGCCTCCAACAGCAACAACAGCAACAGTTGCCTGTACCCACGCAGCCGTAACCCCCAAACCTCGCGACTTTCGCACCGGCACGGTGAGCACACATCACCGTGCCGGTGTTTTTTCTTCGCCGTTTATTTTCTCAAAGAGGTTATGGAGAATAAGCGGAGCGACCAGCCAGGTCACGCCCTCAGCGATACCGCCGTACGGCCCGGGCAATGCGTTCCAGGCCCTCTTCCAGCATCGGGCGGGGACAGCCGAAGTTGAGCCGCACGAAACCTTCCCCGCCGGCGCCGAAGGCCGCGCCTTCGTTGAGCACGACCTTCCCTTCCCGCAGGAGGAACTCGTGGGGGCTGCCGGATATGCCACGCTCACGCATCCAGTCCCCAAAATCCAGCCAGGCGAGGTAGGTCGCTTCGGGCACGGTGGTGCGGATGCCGGGGAGCGCCTCGCGCACGAAATTTACCACCAGGTCGCGGTTGGCGGTGAGGTAGGCTTTGAGTTCCTCCAACCAGTCGTCGCACGCCCCGGAAAACGCCACCTCAGCCGCAATTTGCCCCAGGCTGTTGGTGTGCAGCGTCAGCCGCTCCACCTCATGTTTGTACCGCTCCCGCAGTTCGGGGTTGGGCACGATAGCAAAGCCGGTGAATAGCCCAGCGACGTTGAAAGTCTTGCTCGCGGCAACCAACGTTATGCTTTGGGCTTCGATTTCAGGCGAGAGGGTGGCAATGGGAATATGCCGGGTATCGCCCAAGAGCAACTCGCTGTGGATTTCATCGGAGCAGATGAGCATCCCCTCGCGCAGCGCGATCTCGGCCATACGCTCCAGGGTGGCCCGATCGTAGGCGTTGCCAGTGGGGTTGTGAGGGTTACAGAGCAAGAAGGTTTTGGTGCGCGCCCCCCGGGAATGGATTGCTTGCTCGAAAATTGCGAAGTCCACCTCGTAGCGCAGGGTATGTTGCCTTTTGACTGCCCGCAAGGGGGCATCTTGCCGCACCAGCCCCAGGTTTTCGGAAACTTTGAGAAAGGGGAAGTACACCGGCGGCTGGATGAGAATACCATCGCCAGGGGAGGAGACGATGGCCGCGGCAATGTTGAAGCCGGTCACCAGCCCGGGGACGGGGATGACGGCGTCCGGGTCGACATGCCAGCCGTAGAGCCGTTCCATCCGCCCGGCCACGGCCTCCAGCAGTGCACGGCGGGGGAATTCGTAGCCCAACACGCCGTGGTCGATGGCGCGACGCAGCGCGTCGAGGATGGACGGCGGTGCGGAAAAATCCATATCGGCCACCCACATGGGCAACGCATCAGCAGGGTAAGCCGTCCACTTGAGGCTGTTGGTGTGGCGGCGGTCGATGATCTGGTCGAAGTTATAGGGCATGGGCTTTTTCCTGGGAGGGATGGGGGCGAAGTACGAAACGCCACGAAACTGCGGGGGGTATTTTACCGCATCCAGGGTGGTTGTTCAAACGAGGGCAGAGGGCTTCCACCCTTATATCTGGGGGAAACGCCCAAATACCCCAAACTATGCGGCCAGAGTGAGTTAGCGGAATGTAACCATGTGAATAAAAAACAGCCCCGGATTAGTCTCAGGGCTGTTTGGGGTTTAGGGTGAAAGAGATTTACTGGCCCGCTTTAGTTTGAAGATACTCGATAAAACTATTCAGTAGAGGGCCAGGCACGCGATTGGAGGAAGTGACGCTGGCCCGTTTGGCTTGCGCCGTAGCGATCTCCTGGGGTGAAAGGCCGCTGGTATTGCCGCCGCCACCGCCACCCATGCCGGGCACCATGCCCGCAGGGGGCTGCCCCATGCCGCCGCCGGGGCCGGTGCCACCGCCCTGACCGGCGACACCCATTTCCTGCATAAAAGACCGCATTTCGTCCAGAGTAACGTTCATCGCGGCAATGGCTTCCAGTTGTTCGGGCGTCATGACCTGCTTGATTTGCTTCAGCACGGCTTCCACTTCCTCAGGCGCGGCGGTGTCGCTGGTGCTGAGGGTCTGGAAGAGCTGCCAGAGGGGGAGGAGTTTGGCAGCCTGTTCAGCGGTGATGTCCTGCGGGGTACCGTCCAGTTTCCACGTGCCCACCAGCAAAACGACGGATTCGGGGGCGTCGGTTTGCGCGGTCACGTCCGCGGCCTGGTCGGTGGCTTCAGCCGCTTCGTCAGAGGAAGAACAGGCCGCAAGCCCCAGCGCAAGCACGCTGAGCAGGGCGAGGATGCGAAATAAGGTGTGTTTTTTCATCAGGTTCTCTCCAAGAATGCGATAGATCGTGCAAGGCTAAGTTTTGAGGAATTACTCATAGCGCAAGGCTTCGATGGGGTCGAGTTGTGCGGCTTTGGTGGCTGGGTAGTAGCCAAAGAATGCGCCGACGACAGCCGCGGAGCCGAAGGCCAAAGCGATGGATTCGGGCACGATGACCGTGCGCATATCGCTGATTGAGCCAAAGACGTAAGCGCCGCCGACGCCTAAAGCAATGCCAATGATGCCACCCGCGGTGCTCAGCAAAAGTGCTTCAACCAGGAACTGCATCTGGATGTCTTCAGGCATGGCCCCAATGGCCTGGCGGATGCCGATTTCGCGTGTACGCTCGGTCACGCTAACCAGCATGATGTTCATGATACCGATACCGCCGACGATGAGAGATACCCCAGCCACCCAGGCCAGGAGGGAACGAAAGGCCGCGGTGGTGGCCTCCTGGGTTGCGATGATGTCTTGCTGCGTGGTGATGGTGAAATCGGCGGAATCCAGCGACACATCATGCCGCTTCGCCAGCAAAAGACCAATTTGCGTGATGACCTCTTCGGGGTCCGCGTCGGGCGCGACTTCCACATAGATGAGACGCACGCGGTCACCCCGCAGTTTGGCCAGGTTGGAAGGCGTGAATTTTTGGAACACCACGGTAATAGGCATGTAGAGCCGTGCGTCGTAGTCCACTTCGCCGACCAACCCTTTGGGGGCCAGCACACCGATGACGGTCATTTTGACATTACCCACGGTGATCACTTCGCCCAGGGGGTTGGCGTTGCCAAAGAGCTCTTCGGCCAGGCTGCTCCCCAACACCACCACTTTTTGTTTGCGGTCCAGCTCCAATTGGTTGAAGTAGCGTCCCTCTGCAACGTCAATGTCGCGCACCGAGGGGAAGTCGGGCGTGGTGCCCAGAATGGTGATACTCTCCAGGGTGGTGCCGTTGGCTTTGACGTTGGCCGCAGCGTTTTGCTCAACCACTACGCCGGCCACGCCTTTGACTTGCTCGGCAATAGCCGTGGCATCGTCGAAAACCAGCCCCTGGTTGGGGTTGCTTCCCAGACCACCCCGGGCAAAGCTGGACTGGACGAACAGCAGGTTCGTTCCCAGGCTGGTGATTTCTTCCTGGATGGTGGCTTCAGTGCCCGCGCTGACCGCAACCATCACGATGACCGCGGCCACGCCGATAATCACGCCCAGCATGGTAAGCATCGAGCGCACGGAGTTTTTCCAGATGGCTTCTGCTGCCACGCGAAGGATCTCTCGCCATTTCATGCGGCTACCCTCGCTTTCGTTTTTTCGTTATGGACAATCCGTTCCACCTTGCCATCACGCAAATGGATGATGCGTTCAGCGTATTCTGCGGTTTCTTCGTCATGGGTGACCATCACGATGGTACGGCCGCGTTCATGAAGGTCCTTGAGCAGGCTCATGATTTCCAGGCCGGATTTGCTATCCAGGTTGCCAGTAGGCTCGTCTGCGATGATGAGCACCGGGTCGTTGACCAGCGCCCGAGCAATGGCTACCCGCTGTTGCTGCCCACCGGAAAGTTCGTGAGGCTGGTGGTCTAAGCGGTCTTCCAGGCCTACCAGGGTGAGCATTTCGCGCGCGCGGGCTTCCATTTCCTGCATATTGAGGTGCTTGGTACGGTCGTAAATCAGCGGCAGGATGACGTTACGGACCGCGCTGGTGCGGGGCAGCAGGTTGTAAGCCTGGAAAATGAAGCCCAGTTTGCGGTTGCGGATGGTAGCCAGCTGACGGCGGTCCAGGCCACTGACGTCTTCGCCACCCAGGTAGTAAGTACCCGAGGTGGGGCGGGCGAGGCAGCCCAAAATGTTCATCAGGGTGCTCTTACCCGAGCCCGAAGGCCCCATGATGGCCACAAATTCGCCGCGTTCTACGGTGATGCTGACACCATCCAGAGCGTGAACTGTGGCATCGCCCACACCATAGACTTGTTTCAAGTCGTGAGTTTCGATGATAGGCGTGCTCATTTTTCGGTCTCCACCAGCCCGGTGGTTACGATTTCGCCCGCTTCCAGGCCCGATTTAATTTCCGCGTAGAACATATCTTTCAGGCCAACCTCAACCATGCGCAGGGTGGGTTCGCCGTTTTCCAGCACGAAGACAGCATACTGCCCCAGGGAGATTTCGCGCAGGGCTTCGACGGGCACCAGCAGGACGCCCTCGGCTTTGCCGCCAATGACATCCACAGCCGCGGCCGCGCCAATGGGCAGGCGGAGCCCATTTTGGTTAGTGTCGAGGGCTACCAGGCCATGAACCAACATGGTGCCGCTTTCGTTCACCAGTGCAGGGTCAAGTCGCACAACCTTGCCGGTGTAGGTTTTGTCTTCCACCGCGTCGAAGGTGACTTCGGCATCATAACCGGGCGCGATCTTGTCCCAGTCGATTTCGTCCAGATAGACGTCAACGTAGGGGTGATCGGTATCTGCAATGGTCACCACGTTGGCAGTGTTGGTAACGCGCTGCCCCACGGCCAGGTTGAGTGCGGTGATAGTGCCAGCCACGGGCGCATGCAGTTCAGTGTCGGCCAGGGCTTGTTGAGCGTCTTCCAGTTCCTGACGAGCGGCTTCCAGTTGAGCCAGTTTGGCGCCGCTGGCCTCAGGAGGCAACTCTCCGCCGTTGAGCGCGGCCAGATACCATTGGGCTTCCTGCAAACGGGCTTGCGCGACGTGATAGTCGGCCCAGCCTAAGACTCTATCCGAAAAATCGGAAAGGAGTTGAAAAAGAAGGCGTAACCTGCTAAAAAGGGTGTCCCAAAACCACTTTAGCGAGGTTACGCCATGCGCAGAAATCCTAACACAAAACCAGCCAGCCCGGACTATTTTCGTGTA